>JAFYDK010000075.1 GCA_017544805.1 Bacteroidales bacterium
TCCAAAGCATCTACGATTTCCTCCGGCGAAAGGTTTTCACAAGACTTGGTAAAACCTTTAAAATCAGTGAACATAACCGTAGCCATTTTGTAACTCCGAGGCGAGGCATAACCCATACTCTTGAGCTCCGAGACAACGTAAGTCGGCAAAATATTCAACAACAAATCATCGGCTTTGTTTCTCTCTATTTCAATAGTGCGGTTTTGCTCAAGAATTTCAGAACGCTGTTTTTCAAGTTTTTGATTCGCCTCTTTAAGACTCTGCATGAGTTTTTGCGTTTCTTCCCCATGTTTCAAAAGTTTGAACTCAACACTCTTTTGCGCCGAAACATCAGACTCTATCGCTATGACTTTTTCGACTCTGTTACCGTCAAAAATAGGCGTCAAAGTCGTCTGAATCCATTTTACAGCTCCGTATTTAACACGACATTTCGTAGTATAATTAACGGATTTTTTCTTTTCCAGAAGTTTGGCAAAATGCGTTTTAACATCGGCATTGTAACTAAAACCCTCCAAATGACTGCCGTATTTTTCAACAAATTCGTCAAAAGTATAACCGTACATTTTATGAAAACCCTCGTTAGCCCATTCCGCCTGACCATCAGGCGTAAACAAAATAACGGAATTATCAGTCTGCTTAACAATCAACGACAATTTGTCCAAATCATAAATCTGAGCTTCAATCATACGGTTTTTGTTCTGAACCTCAAGCATAGCCTCTCGTAACATAAGATTAGATTTTACACGAGCCTTAAACTCGATTTCTTCAATCGGTTTTCTTATATAATCCGAGGCACCACTGTCAAGAAAATTATTGATAAGTTCGCTATTAAACTCTCCTGTCAAAACGATAATCGGAATAGAACGATTTTTGGATTTTATTCTCTTAATCAAATTAAAACCTTTACATTCAATAAATTCTGCCGATATTAATACCAAATCGAATTGATGAATCAACATAAGCTTCCAAATCGGTTCGATGTTTTGCGTAACATAAACCGAATAAACAACAGATACATCAGCGCATAAAATTTGCGACATCGTATCGCAACTTTCGTTGTCCTTGTCCGCTATTAAAATATTGTAAGCCAAAATTTTAATTGATTATGTTAATTCCCTTTTTAAGAGAAATTCGTAAAAAATACCTGCCAAAAATAACAAAGTTTTTTTTTATTTGCAATATTTTTTTTCAAAGTATATAACTTTTAGATATTTTTATTATTCGTCATATTCCACCGGCTGACAATAATATCTCTCTATCAAAATATTAGAATACCGATGACAATTATTAATATATTGTTCAAAGAGTTCATAACCCGTGTCAATATGAAAATCAGTATCTTTGATACAAGACGTAGTAATCTCAACGTAACTATCCTCTATCGTAAAAGCCATTCGCGGCAAACGGTAATTCTGACGCAACATAAACTCGTAAACCTTGTCAATGCCTGAGGTCGGAATTTTGCAAAGCACGCAATTAGCCGTTACATAACCGCTGTCTGATTTGTAAATAATCGAAATTTTAAGATTGTCATCTTCGATAAGCCAAGCATCTTTGCCTTCTCTTACGATGCTGAGATTATATCCCATTTTTTCGATAATTTCCTCAATTTTTTTGCTGACAGGTCCGGGAATGTAAAGTTTTCCGCTAAAATCCTCTTTGTCCATTTTGATTCCGCAAAAAGGACAATATCCGTTATGAAGAAGTTTTTCGGTAACAATATTCGTACAAGAATTGCACCTTACGGCATATACGGAACCCGCTTTTTTGAAATCTTCCAATGCTTTTTTCAGATACGAAAAATGCAAGGCAAAACCCAAATTCTGACCGTTAGCCAAAATAAAAGTATTAACACCGATAACAAGTCCGTCCGTTGTTAAAAGCGGGCCGCCGGAATTGCCTGGATTGATTGCCGCATCGGTCTGAATGTAATTAAGACCGTTCATACGTCTTGAGGCTTTGGAGATAATGCCCTGAGTATTAGTATATTTTAATCCCAACGGATGACCTACCGCCAAAATCGGGTCGCCGTCCGAAATTTTATAACCGTCAAAAGCCAGCTGAAGACTTCCGATTGCAACATTATCCGGCATTTCAACAAATGCAAGGTCGTAAAGCGGGTCGGCATAAAGGACTTTTGCAATCCGCTTTTTGAAATTTTCCGAAACCAAAACAACTTGTCTACACCCCTGAATAACATGACGGTTGGTAACTATCAACGAATAATCTCCCAACAAAAAGCCCGTTCCCATGCCCCAAGGCGTTATAATTCTGACAATTGCGTTTTCCGCTAAAATAGATGTATTTAAAGCCATGATTTAATCCGTAATTTGTAAATTTTTAAACTCAAACAAAAACGTATACGCAAAATCCGTCGGTGAAGAAAAATCAACATGAGAAATATTAAACTCAAACAAAGGATAAGTCTCAGCATATTTTTTGTTAATTTTATCAACAGCCAACATAATGCCTTTAGTATCAAAAGGTTCTTTAGAGGCCTCGTCATAATAAACCTCCTTAAAACCAAGAGCGGTAAAATATTCAGGATTAAGAGTTTTCCAAAATATCAACAAAAGTTCCATGGCCGGAGCTGCCATTCCCTGACGGTAGAGATGATAACCCACAATGTATTCGCACATCGGAATTACCAAAGAATCCTTTCTCAATTCGATACATTTTACGGGCAATTGCAAAAGCGTTGAAAAAGATTCTGCCGTTTCGTTAAAAGTTCTATATTCCAATTCCGGAAAAACGCAATAAGTTTTATAAAGCGATTTTTCTATTTCCAAATCAGAATAAGCAGCGATTTTTTTCAATGCCTCCTGCATTTTGTAATTAACCTCCGAAAAATTATCCTCTTCGGGCGAATACTCCATGTAAATATCCAAAATTTCCCTAAACTGACTCAAAAGGATTCCCTCCGGTGAAATCAGATAAAGGATTTTGAATACACAACTCAAAACGATGTATGATTTTTGCGATTCGCTTTCTATCTTCTCCAAAAGCGAAAAACATTCGGCAATCCATGAGCGTAAAAATTCGATTTTAGCTTTCAGCTCTCGGGATTTCAGCGGAATGATATTTTCGTAATCCACGGGAACGATTTCTTCAAATTCGTTTTCCAACAACTGATCGCAACTATCGGCAGTAATGGCAATTTCTGAAAGCATATCCGAAAAAGCCTGAGGCGAAAGGTCTTTGATAGGACAACGCTGACGGATAACGATAGAATTGCCTTTGACAGCAAATTTAGAATATGCAAACTGACAATTACGGTTCAATAAAAACCTCATCAAAGCAACGTTAAGCCCCGTAAACTCGGCAACAACGCTTTCTGCTGTAACCTCTTTGTCCCCGATTGTTCCGCAAACCACTTTTGAGCCTTGCAAAAGTTTGAACTCCAATTCGCTACTATCCTCGCTGACAGAAAGCAAAACGGCAGGTCCGCCCAAAAGCAACAAATAATTGAAAAACACGACATACGCATCAAGACAATTGCCGGCCTTGTACAAATCCTCCGCCGTTGTCCTGAGTTCGTAAAGTTCGTCCGTTTCGGTAGGCTCTGCAAACCGTCCGAATTTTATGTTTGAAAGGCTGTTCAAAGACTTGCTCCTGCCTTTCATATTGTTGAAAATCTTTTCTACAAAACTCATAGTTGTTATTTATTTTTTTTGACCGTAAAACCATATTTCCCGAGTTTTGCCCCGAGAGCATAATATTCACCGTGAGAATAAGCCACCAAAGATGCTTTTTGCATATCCAAAGCACCGGTTTTAGCGTCAATAAGTTCCTCACTGACGCTAACGGAATCAACCCTTGACAAAAACATATCATGGCTTCCAAGTTCAATAATTTTAACTACGGAACACTCAATATTAAGCGGACTTTCTTTTATGACAGGACAATCAGAAGTTTGTGCTTTTTCGGAAGTTAAATTCATTTTTGCAAATTTATCATAATCCTTTCCCGATCTTACTCCACACCAATCTGAGGCTTTAACAAGGTCTTCGGTTACAAGATTAATTACAAATTTGCCGTCGTTTTTGATAATGTCATAAGAGAACCGCTCTTTTCTAAGTGAAATCGAAACCATAGAGGGTTTTGAACATACCGTACCCGTCCATGCCACGGTTATAATATTAGTTTTGGCGTTAATATTGCCGCAACTGACCATCACAACCGGCACCGGATTTAATATTGAACAAGGAGACCAAATTTTTTTCATTTTTTTTCTATTTTTTTTATTTTTATTATTTCAGTCCTAAATATCTTGCTGCCGCCTCTGAAGCTTTTTCACCGTCCATTGCCGAAGAAACTATTCCGCCGGCATAACCGGCACCTTCACCGCAAGGATAAAGATTTTCAACACCGGGGACATTCCACAACAGAGCATCCCTTACAATTCTCACGGGTGAAGAAGTTCTTGTTTCGGCTGCAATAATTTGAGCCTCATCTGTTACAAAACCTTTCATGCGTTTGCCGAAATCCTGAAAACCTTTTCTCAAACGGTTTGAAATAAATTCTGGCAACCAAAAATGAACGGGAGAATTAACAATTCCCGGAACGTATGAGGTCTCTATCAGCGAAGAAGAAATTTTTCCGCTAATAAAATCCGTTAATCTTTGAGCCGGAGCTTTTTGAGAGCTGCCACCGTTAATAAAACATTGTCTTTCGACCTCCGCTTGATATTTCAAACCGCAAAGCGGATTACCCGTTTCAAAACCGGGAATATCCTCCTGACGGATTTCAACCACAATGCCTGCATTCGACCAATAATTTTGTCGCAACGAACCCGACATTCCGTTTACAAGATTTCTTCCGTTTACAGTTGCCGAAGGAACGATTTGTCCGCCCGGACACATACAAAACGAATAAACACCGCGGTTTTCAACTTGAGTTACAAGGCTGTAAGTTGCAGCGGGAAGGTATTCGGAATTTTTACCGTGATAAAAAATGCCATCAATCAATTCCCTCGGATGTTCGACTCTGACACCCATTGCAAAACCCTTTGACTGAAGTTGTATATTGTGTCTTAACAACATTTCGTAAACGTCCTCCGCACTGTGTCCCGTTGCAAGAATAACCGCTTGAACAGGAAATTCCCTTCCGTCAGAGGTTATAACGGAATTTACTTTAGAGGCTGAAATATTAAAATCGTCAATCCTCGTTGAAAAATAAACCTGACCGCCTGAGGCTAAAATTTTTTCCCTCATCGAAGAAACAATCCTCGGTAATTTGTCGGAGCCGATATGCGGTTTTGATTCGTAAAGAATGTCAGGAGAAGCCCCGTTAAGGCAAAAAATCTCCAAAATTCTTTTAATATCACCGCGTTTGTTGCTGCGCGTATGAAGTTTTCCGTCCGAAAACGTTCCCGCACCGCCTTCACCGTAACAATAATTGGATTCAGGATCCAAAATTTGTTTGGTGTTTAATGCTGCAACATCACGTCTGCGTTGAGAAACATTTTTGCCGCGTTCAAAAACAATAGGCCTCAAACCGAGTTCTATTAACCTCAATGCCGCAAAAAGACCAGCCGGCCCCGCTCCTATCACAGCAACCGAAGGCTTATCAGAAACATCTCCGTAAACATATTTCAGAGAAAAATCCTCACATTTTTCTCCGTCAGCATACAAGCCGAGTTTCAGATTAACCAAAATATCACGACCGCGGGCATCAATTGATTTTTTCAAAATCTGCCAATCGGAAACCCGCAAAAAATCTAATCCGGCAACCGCAGCCGCTCTTTTTATGTAAAAATCCCTGTCAGAAGCCTCTTTCGGCGTTAAGACAAGATCAACCTCTATCATATAACTGATTAATACAAAAAAACACGTTGTCTGAAATGTTTTTTACTCCATAACAACGTGTGAAATTATTAAAACCCACAAAACTTAAAAATTTTGTTTTTGCTAAGTATTCCAGTTTATTTAAATTTCAAATCCACCGATTCCACATCTACATTATCGTACTGCGTAATAACTGTGCCTGAATTTCCTATATCAATTCCGACAGCAGAATCCGTGTCGCCACCGTTTGCCTGAACCGAATGTATGCAATAACCAGTAGAGGTCAATGTCAAAGGATTAGAAACAACCTCAACATTAAGTATATCCTCAAACTCTTTATAAAAATTCTCAACTAATTCCATATACAACGCACCGCCGCCCGTAATGTACATTTTGTCAGCTTTTGCAAAGTCGGCATCGCTGAAAACACGACGCAAATTAGGAGAAATAACATCTTTGTAATACATATTCAAAACATTACGTCTGATGTCAAGAATGTCGATTTTGGAACGGTTCAATACGATGAAATTATTCATAAAAGCCTGTTCCATTTGTTTTTCGTTTTTAAGACCGAGACTATACTGACGGCCTAATTCTCTCGTAAACAAATCAATAGCATATTGCAAGCCGTTGATACTTACAGCAGTACGCTGAACGATACCGTTTTCAGTACTCAAAGCAGCCTCACAAGTGCCGTAACCGAGACTTATAACAAAAAAATTGCCTTTTGCTTTGGTTTCACCTTTACGCAAAGCAATTATGTTTCCCATCATCTCCGGCAAAATCTCAACCGAAACAACATCAACATTCATCTCAGCCCTGCCTTTTGAAGAAAACGTAGACATATCAAAATCAATTTTGTGCGTCTTCTGCAAAAGATCCAATGCAACAGATTTGTTCACTTGAAAAGTACTGAAGGGAAAACCCGTAGTTACGAACAAAGGTCTGTTGTTTTTGTAAGAGGCCAACAACAATGCCGCCTGAAACAAAATCTGATAATCAATCTCCGTAGGAGCAGCATTAACGGTGCGATGCGGCGACAAACCTTCAGAAAGTGCCAAATTTCCAACAACATACGGAACATCGTCAATGTAAAGGCGCAGACCGTTGATTAAATCCTGCGAAACCATTGATAAGTTCGAGTTATTATGCTCGAACACACTCGGTATACTGATACTATTTCTCATATTTATATAAAACTTTTTTCATTTACGTATTTCTCCGGCTTCAAAACGTCTTTTTCTTAAAATAAAACACAAAACAACCCTCTCTGCGGCGTTTCTATCCTATTTTCGTCTGCAAGAAAACGAAAAGCAGAATTCCGTTATCCGGAAAAATTTTCCAAATTTAGAGAATATTTTTCAATTAACAAAAATAAAGCCGAAAATTTTCCCTAAAAATTTTTAATATAAAAAAATATGCTTTTTTATTCTTTTTTATCTAAGTTTTTTCATAACTTTGCCGTTAAAAATTTTGATATAAGATATGATAAACATTAGACACAAATATCCGTTAATATCAATACCGGAAAAGATTGCAAATGCCTGCAACAGTCTGATTCCTATAACATTATCAACACAAGAACCCGAATTGGAGAAAAAAGAAGCGATAAAGCCGAATTATCAAGCCGCTATTTCGCTCGCTGTTGTATCCGTGCTTATTTTGTTTTATTTGATTCCTTCCATACCGTCAAATAATGCAATCACGGTATTTTTAATTGTACTTTTAGGTGTTGCCACTGGGTTTGCTATTATCGAAACGACAAACAATAAAACCCTAAAATACATAAACAGCCTTGAAAAACGCCGTCATAGTATGGTGTTAGACGGATACATTGACGATTTAAGAGAAGTAAAAAACATCGAAAACAAAAATGCCGATGCTAAAACCGTAAATGCTTTCAGAAAGGGAAAAGTAAAAAAAATACTCCAAAGCATTGAAACGGAAAGTTTCCCTTTAGCGGAAAAGAAAGAAATTGAATATCAAGACTTTTACGAAAAACTTAAAACTTTTTTCCCCGAGGAACTCGAATACAACCGGTTTATAAAAAGCGGTGATAACGCTATAGAAATAATTCCTAATTTCATATTAAATTTTACAAAAAGTAATCTCAATATTGCAATTTTCGTAGATGTTCCCTACTCGTTGGAAACACGTGAAATAAAGAATTATTTTGACATAAACGACGGTGGAAAACTTATCTGCTGGTTCGACAAAGAAAACTCTCAACTAAATTCAGCGAATTGGATTGCCGTTCGTTTTGCGGAGATTCAAGCCGTTAAAAACCCCGAATCCTGCTGCAAAACGATAGCCGCTCTCGTAGAAAAAATCACTGGAAGCGATTATTATTACAACCTCTTGGAAAAAGCTCCCGAATTAGAAACCCTCAATCTTTGGTCAAAAGAGCAATGTTTGTATTATGCGGCTAATAATTACAGAGAAAGTTATTTGCCCGAACCCAAAACTGAAACTCCTCAACCCCAAGAAGAGGAAATTTCTCAAGAGGAAAAAGACAGAATCGCCGCTCAAAAAGAGAAAGAGGAAAAAGAAAAAGCCGCAGCGGAACTTTTCCAAAAAGCTGAAGATTTGCACAAAGAAAACAAATGGGAAGAACTGTTGGATTGTTGCAACAAGATTATCGAATTGAAACCGGATTTTCAAGCGGCATATTTGCACAGAAGTTCGGCTTTAGGCAATCTCGACCGTTTCGACGAGGCAGCAAAAGACTGCGAAAAAGCAATAGAACTCAATCCCGAAGATGCAAATGCCCATTACAATCTCGGTATCGCAAATCTGAAACTCAAACGAAATCAAGAGGCTATCAACAACCTCAACAATGCCGTTTCGGCAGGTATCAGCAATCAAGGCGATATTTTTATGATGATTGCCAATACTTATTTGAAAGTTTCTAACAGCGCAAAATACAGAGAATATTTACAAAAAGCAGCAGAATTCAAAAATCCAGATGCTAAAAATATTCTCGAAAACATCAAAGAAAATATCAGCAACAAAAACGTTACAACCAAAATCAATACCATCGGTGCTAAAACGGTCAGAATTTCGGACGGCATCACTGACATCGCCTTCTCACCCAATGACGATTTTCTCGCTGTTGCCGGAACTTCAAGAACGTTGAAAGTATTTTCAAAGGATTGGAAAACGGTTTTTGAAACCGAACTTTCGGCACTTTCTTTAGCTTTTAACGAAAAATTTCTCGCTGCTGCTTGTTTGGGCGTTATCAAAATTTTTAAGGCGGAAGATAATTTTTCTGTTGTCTCGGAAATCAATTTCTCACTGGCAGGCATCAAAAAAATGTTTTTCCACCCTACAAAAGAAAATATGCTCTACGTTACGGACAATTTTCAAGTTTGGGAAATTCACATTTTCGCCAAAACAATCAACAAGGTTTTGAGCAATTTCAAAATAACGGACGTCACCAAAGACCGACAGATATTAATAGGAAAAGATTATTTCAACACGATAAAGATGTTCTCTTGCGAGAATATGCAAGAGAATTTCAGTCAAAAGTTAGAACAAGGCACTCAAGTAAAAGCCATGACGGTAAACCAAGAACGCTCACGGCTTATCATCGGCGACAAATCAGGAAAAATGAAAGTTTTCAATCCTTCAGGTCATGCATTAATCGGTGATGCTGATTTTGAATCGGAAATCTCCGACATCGAAATAGGAAACGGTTATTACGCCGTTATCACCAACAACAGAAAACTACATTTTATCAATACGCTGACAGGTCAGAAAGGTAAGGAAATTCAACTTCATAACTTGCCGAAACTAATGAAAATCAGCAACAAAAATAATCTCTTAGCATTAGGAAATTTCAACGGTAATTTGGATATTCTTCAAATCGAAGAAACAGACGCCTAAAGAAAAAAAAATATAAGAAAATAAAAAGGGACGTTACTTAAACTTCTAAAAGTAACGTCCTCTTTTTTTCCTCATATTTAAACACCACATATTATTTGCGCAACAAGAAATAAAAGCCACACAAAACAGCGATAACTGCAAGAACAGCCATGATAATTTTCATAGTGCTGTACGGTCTTTCACCTCTTACCTTTCCACTCTGACCGTTTACCACAAAGCGATAGGATTTTCCGTTGTAACGGTACGAACTAATCCAAATCGGCAAAAGGATATGCTTGAATGTAATATCATAAAAGTTAATATTTTTAGTGTCAATCTGCTGATGATCGCCTCCGATGTCCTCACGGATAGAGCTTTCAATTTCGGAGTCCATAATATCTTTAGCACCTTCAAAACCTTGTTTCAAATCTATGCTGTAAGTCTCGGTCTTGAAACCGCTCATAAATTTTTCGTCATAAGGTACAAGTGCATTCAAATTCCAGGGCTCCAAGGAGTTAAGATACGAAAGCGGTAATGCCGAAGATGCCGCTTGAACAATATCATCAAAAACATTTTTAACAACGCCCGATGTTAAAGTCCAATTCGTATGCCGTACCTTGCGCACTTTTTCCTGTCCCTGCTCGTCCTTATAACGCTCCTCAGTATAATAATCCGTTCCGCGTTTTCCTGAATAATTGGTAACAGTTTTGGCATCGTAAGTCCAATACGGCAAATAAACACCTGAAAGCGAATTTTCCTGCATCGCAGATTTTTTCAAATCAGAAGGCGCAAACCACAAATCTTTGAGCCATTTTTTGTACATTTCATCGCCTTGAAACCTTTCAACAGAAAACGGTATCAAAGCCTTAGGCTTAATTTTTTTGACTGTCGTACCTTGATTGACCGTTAATGGCGAACCGCAAAAATCGCATTTATCAGAAATGACGTTTTCGCCAAAAGTAGTTTCAGCTCCGCACGCTTGACATTTTACGGTATGGATTTCGTGAACATCTTGGTTTTCATCACTTTCCAATTCCTTCAATGCCGAAAGATAATCCAATTCCTTAACGGCTTCTTCTTTTAACGCTTCGTCGATTTTGATTTCGTTCATCGTACCGCAATACTCGCACTTCAGACTCAAAGTCCCCGGAGCAAAAGTAAGTTTGGCTCCACAACATGAACATTTTATCTGATTTTGCGAAGTTTCGTTTTCTGAAACTAAATTAGGGTTTTCATTTTCCATATTATTCCTTCTTTTTTTCTCGTAATTAATTTACAAAGGGATTTTTATATCGGCATTGCGTTTATAAAAATCCCTTACAACTAACTTAAAATATAAATCTTATGAAAATATCAAAACTAAAATTTAGTTCATTGGTGGAGGTGGCGGAGGGGGAACTGCACCAAAAAGCTGTGAAAGTTCAGCAACAGTATTTGCTGCTGCCCAACCTGCCATACCTTGTTTCCAAACCTGAGTATCTCCCGTAACTTGACCCTGAGCAATCATTTGCTGCAATGTCTGAATCGGGAAAGGTCCTAATTGTTGTCCGTTAACGTATGCATAATACTGAACCATTCCCGGCATAGGCGGAGGTGCTGCCTGTTGTGAATAACCCTGCTGAGCATAACCATGTTGCTGATTCATCATATTCTGCTGATTCTGCATCATCTGATTCATCATCATCATGCCCATCATACCTTCCATACCGCCGCCACCGTTGCCGCCGTTTGCTGCCGCTGTCTTCATAGCATCAGCCATCGACATCTGTTGATAACGGTTCATATCGCCAAGCATATTCATACCCGTTCCCTCATCAAGTTTCTTCTGAAGCTCTTCAGGAAGCGAAATGCTTGATATTAAAAATTTAGTAAACTGGATACCGTAATCCGTTTCACTATTGATTTTCTGTTCGCAAAGCTTGCTCATCTGATCTTGCGAGGCTGCAAAATCCAAAAGGGATTTTCCGCTCTGACCTATTGTAGATACAAGATTCGTTACGATTACGCTACGCAATTCGTCTGCAATATCAGAAGTTCTGTACTCGGAATTTGTTCCACTGAGTTTTCTGATAAGTTGTGCAGCATCAGAAACCTGCATCGAATAAGTACCGAAAGCCCGTATCGTTACTCGTCCAAAATCCTGATCCCTTACATAAAAATTATTCGGTGTACCCCATTTCTGAGCCGTAAATACTTTCGTATTAACAAAATATACCTCACATTTGAACGGTGAATTAAAACCGTATTTCCAACTTTTCAAAGTAGTAGTGATAGGCATATTGTTGGTGTCAAGAGTGTAATGTCCGGGTTGGAACACATCACCGATTTCACCTTCATTTACGAAAACGGCAACTTGAGATTCCCTTACGATGAGTTGCGCACCGTTTTTAATGGCATTGTCTTTTCTTTCAAAACGATGAACGATAATGTTTTGTGAAGGATCAAGCCACTCAACTACATCGATCAACTCACCTTTTATGAATTCTTTTGCTTTATCAAATAAACCCATAATATAGTACTTTTTTTTAGGTTATTAAAATTAAGTTATTTATTTCGAGCGTAAATATAAAACTTTTATCAAATAACAACAAAGGGTTTTAATCTTTTTTAACAAAAAATTATCCCTTAAATCTATTTGGAATTTCATAAACGTTTTGTTAATTTGGCAGACTAAAATTTATTGCGTTATGGTACAAAAAAACAAATATACGACCATTTTCAAAAGTATCGGCTGGGACATCGTCATAATGACGATTTTGATTATCAATTTAATACTGCTTATATGGGACTGGTTTTATTCGATTGCCGGAGTTACGGAATTTTTTAAAAACAATACTCCGTCTTTCAACGATTTTTATAGTCAGATTCATCAAAACATAAGATTTTTTGACTTGATTTTCGTAATAATTTACATTGCGGATTTTATTATCGGTTGGTTAATATCGGTTGTCAAAAAAAAAGAAAGCAAGTTTCATTACCCTTTTATACATTGGTACGACCTTTTGGGTTGTATTCCTTCGGGCGCATTGGTATTTTTTAGGCTTTTCAGGGTGATTTCCATTATCATAAGACTTTATAAACGCAAAATTATTGACATAAAAAAATGGTTGATTGTCCGCAAAGCCCTAACAATATACAATATAATAATGGAAGAAATTTCTGACCGTGTAGTCTTGAATATTCTTTTTGGAATCAAACAAAATATCTCGGCAGGCACACCGGTTACAAAACTTGTTTTTACCAAAATCATAGAACCACAAAAGCATAGAATTATAGATTTGATTTTCAACAAGATAAAAAATATTTCAGAAAAAGAATATCAACTTCACAAAGACGAAATTTTCTCGTACGTAAAACAAAAAACCAAAACAGCAATCGAAAACAACAAAGAAGTTTCAAGACTTTCGATGATTCCCGTGGTTGGAAATCAAATAAAATCCGTATTGGAAAAATCAATTTCACAAACGGTTATTAGCGTTACGGACAATCTCGTTAGCGATGTGCTTTCGGACTCGGGACAAGAAAAACTCAAAAACATTTCATCAGAAATTTCAGACAATTTATTGAAAGAATTAGAGCTTGATTTACAACCTGTTATAACGGATATTATTTTTGCCGTCGTTGATATTATTGCACAAACAGCCAACGTAAAACAATGGAAACTGGAAGAAATCAGAAGCGAAATTTTGAAAGCTAAAAACGCGGCAAAACCCGACGAAGAACTTATTCAACGGCTCGAAAACAATTATAACAATCTCCTAATCAAAAGCATGGAAATTGATTGGGACAAAGAACTCAAATCCTAAGATTTGCAATTTAAGTTTTTATGATTAAAAATAATAAATTCAGACTTTTAAGAAGTTAATAATTTTATTAACGAGATTGGAATTTGTTGTAACAATATTACCGTCAGTTACGGCAAAACGCTCTTTCAATTTGTCAGAAAGTTGCTCCAAGGTAACGTCTTGACAAATACTACCGTATTCACAATACGAAATTTCTCCCCTCTCCTCCGAAACCACAACTACAAGACTATCAGAGGCTTCGCTCATACCAATTGCGCTTCGGTGCCGAGTGCCGATATTTGAGGGAATATTAGTATTTTCAGTAAGCGGCAAAATACATTTTGCAGCCACTATCCTACCCCTGACAATAATAACAGCCCCGTCGTGCAACGGTGAATTTTTGAAAAACAACGAGCCCAAAAGCCTTGATGTAATCGCACAATCAAGTTTTTCACCCGTTGCTATTATAGATGATAAATCAGAATGATTAGGCAATACAATCAACGCTCCAGTAGATTCCCGCGCAAACTCCTTACAAGCTTTCACAATTTCAGGAATATCAAGCTCTTCGGGTGATTTGCGAATAACGTTCTTAAAAATATTCTCAAGCGAAAATATTTTTTTTAGCGTTGAAGTGTTACCTACATCCAAAAGGAATTTCCTGATTTCTTGCTGAAAGACTATCACAAGTGCCAACATTCCGACACTCGCCACTTTACTCATTATAGTATTCATTAGGCTCATGTCAAGGGCTTTAACAAGCATCCAAAGCGCATAAACAATAAACAATCCTACCAAAATATTCATCGCGGTAGTATTCCTCAATTTTATGTACAAAAAGTAGAGCAAGTAAGCACTCAACAATATGTCTATTAAATCTACAAATCCGAAATCAAGAAATCCCATCTTGAAAAAAATTATCTGATTCTTTTTTTATTTATCATATTTAAAATCACGGAAATTCCATTTTCCCGTAACCGTACCTTTTTCGAGTTTTACGATACCCGGATTAGCCCTGACAATAGTTTTCAATGTAATATCGTCGGTCTGGAAGAACGGAAAATCAACAGAATATTCACTCTTAATCTGCTCTATATAATCCCAATTACTGCTCGTAAGACCCAAAATTATATAGTCATGTTTTTGAGCGTATGTCTGCAAATGACTCAAAATATCAAGACCGTCGGTATCACTTTTTTCGAGCTTGTGAGTGATAACAAGCAAAACAGGTTTGTCAAAATTTAATACCTGCTGAGCATAATCGTTACCGGCTGTATCGGTAATGGTAAAATCATGAATTTCAGGCTGAAAACCTTTCTCCAAAAGAATAGATTTAGTATCCTGCCAAACCCACGTAGAATCTTCATAAAGATATTTGTTATCCATCAATTCCTTGTCGGTAACCACTTTAACCTCGCCCGTAACTGAATTTTTGTAAGTTAATTCAGAGGCGTAAACATCACGTTTTGCACCTTCGGGAATAGCCATTTTTTCTGCAATATTGTTACCGATTTTGTAAGGACGGAAATCCAATATCGGAAGGTGTCTTAACATAAAATGTTGAAAAACAATCGCTATCAAAAACACTGCAAAGGCAATTCCGAGTTCTGCATTGTCAGAAAGCGGATTGTCCATTTTCTTACGGTTGAAAATCAAATACAATATTATCAACATTAAAGCAACGTTTTTGTAGAATGTCGTCCAATTGTCCAAAACCAAAGCATCACCAAAACAACCGCAGTCATGAACGGGATTTTTCAATGCTATATAAAGCGTAATAGGTAAGAAAACCACCATAAAACTAAATGCAAACCATACCGCCCAACGTGGTTTTAAATTGAAAATCAACATTATACCCGTAGTAAATTCCAATGCCGACAACAAAAATGCCAAAGGCAGAGCAAAGTCCGACATCCAAGGCATATCGAAAGCCAAATTAAAATAATCCGTAAACTTATAACACGAACCTAACGGGTCTACAGCTTTAACAAATCCTGAAAAGGCAAAAACCGCTCCAACCAAAAAACGCGCCAAAAAAATCAGCACTTTGTTAGATTTAGAGGTGCTGCTAATTTGTTCCTGATTTTTCATTTTCTATTTTAATTAAATTAAAAATTGAATAATTTATTATGTCAAAATAACCGGCATCAATACCCTCCGAAACAGAAGTTTTACCGCCGTGATCTTCTATTTGCTTTATTCTGTAAAGTTTCATCAAAATCAAATCCGTAATGCTTGAAATCCTCATATTGCGCCAAGCCTCACCGTAATCGTGATTTTTTTTCATCATCAAGTCAAAGGCAAGTGATGAATATTTATCGTAAAATTTTTCCGCCTCTTCAACGCTCAAATCCGCTGTATCGGCAAACCCCTTTTCCAACTGAATCAAGCCCATAACGGCGTAATTAACAATTCCGATAAATTCCGTTTCCTGTCCTTCGTCAATCATTGCCTCTTTGTTAGTTTGAAGTCCGCGGATACGGTTGGCCTTTATAAAAATCTGGTCGGTTACGGATTCAGGACGCATAATACGCCATGCAGTACCGTAATCACCGGCTTTTTTTAGAAAAGTTTCCTTACATTTATGTATTTGATCTTTATACTCCTTGGAAGTATTCATAATATGTTTGTTTTTTTATTCTTGAGTTTCGTTATTATCTTCGGGTTCCATCGTTTTCAAAAGATGATGACCCGTTTCGTCTACGTTTGCAAGACTCTGACGCATAAGCGTATCAGCTTGTTTGTTTTTGATGTCGGTATATTCCTGAACCGAAATGTTACCATCCAAAAATGCCGATGCCATCGCTTTTTGAACCTTTTCCTCCGCTAAAATTAATTCAGCTTTTGCCGCCTCAACCTGAGCCTTTGCCCTTGCAACTTTCAAAGACGAGCCAACATCATCACCGATTTTAATATCGGAAACATCGACTGAAAGTATTTCGTAAGCCGAATTTTCGCTGAGTTCGGCTCTTTTTTCAACGTTATCGGCAACGATATACGGGTTTTGAAGAATTTCCGTATGATTTTTAGCAAGACCGATTTCCGTTGCAAGTGCCTCATTAACACGGGCTAACATTGTTTCAGTGCTAACACCTCCAAGAATATTCCTGATATGGCTCCTAAGAGTGATTTTAACTTTCATCGTAAGCTCCACACCGTCTCTTGCCACGCCTCTAACACCGTCAGTTTCCACAATAATCGGGTTGATAGCGGGTTTAATAGCCTCCACAACATCCAATTCCGAAAGGTCAATAGCGCAAATATCTTCAAAATTAAAATCCTTCAAGCCTGCTTTACGCGCAGAAACGTATGCCTCAATAGTTTTTTTAAGGTTTCCGCCGGCAAGATAATGTTTTTTAAGACGTTCCAAAGTTAAATCGTCCTCAAAACCGGCATTGTCCGCCATATTTTTGGCTTTAACCAAGTCGCCGACGTTACCGCCCGCCAAATAAAACTCCGCCAATTCAGGAATTGAAGTCGAAATCTTGGCGTTCATTGCGCTGATATGAGCGTGCATAATTGCGCCGACATCTACTTTTTTGAGATAAAGTTTTGCCATATCCTCAAAATTAATAGCTTTAACGTTAGCCGCCAAAGCCCTAATCATGGTCGTAACAACGACTTCAAGGTCTACTTTAGCAAGATAATACTTCATCAAAACCGGCAAATCAAGAGTTAAGTTCGCATTTTTTGCCGTTACCATAAGATTGATGATTTTGGCTTGCGGAATATTCTGCCAACGCATTTTTATCAGCAAAAGCCATGAAACGTTCACTTTTGAAAGTTTGGCGTTGAACCAAAGTTTCAGCGGCACCATCGAAACGAAAAACCATACGATAAGTCCGGCAAGACCTATCGTTACGACCAAAATTAAAAAACCGTCCCAAAACGAAACTCCGCTTTCGGGCGTCGTATTGTCGCTGACATCGTCCTCAAAATCCGCTTGCGCCTGACTTTCCTGTATTTTTTGTTGAACGTACAAATCATTATCGTCCGCACATGAAGAAAAACCAAACGTCAAGAAAAACAAAAACAAAGCAAATAAAATATTTTTCATAATCAATTTTTTTTTAACAAATTATTGGTCGTAACCTGTTGCAATTCCGTCCTTTTTCTCCTCCAACAAATTAGCTTTGTGAAGTTCGTTAAAATTAGGTTTAACACCGTCCTTATACTGTTGAACCATTGCAATTCTAATATCAGCCTCGGCTTTAGCTCTGTCAGCCTCCGCCTTCAACTTGCGCATCTCGGACTGAATTTGAGCTTGTCTTAATTCCAATTCGGCTTTAATATTTTGTCCGACCGTCAAATCGTAAATATTAACATCCAATAGCTGATAACGAGAAAAATTGTTCAATTCCGTTTCTTTTACCAAATCGGTTTTTATTTCACGGTTGTCCTCTTCGTTGATACGATTGAGAACGTTTTGAGAAATCTCAGGCAAAGATTGCAAAATATGTTCGTGGTCGTCAGAGGATTCCAACTCCATGATAATAGCCTCGTTGATACGCTTGAAAAGAATGTCAAGACCGTAACCCGAAAAAATAAGCGGCATTTTGCCCCTGACGGTAATATTAACTTTAGGAGTAATTTGAACACCATTTTTGCAAACACAAGTAACAGAAGGCGTTACCTCAATAACTTGAGGATTTTGAGCCCAAGCCACAGCCGAGGCCAAAGTATAATCCTCACTCGCTATTATCCGACCGGCAAGTTCAAAAGACATATTAAGACCGGCTTTATGAGCCTTCATAACAGCATTAATGGCGTCAAGAACGTGCCCGAAAGTCTTAAAATGTTTTTTCAAATTAGGATACGTAATACCATAATCAGGAAGTCCCTGTTTTTCCAAATCCTTTGCAATTTTCAATCCTTGAACGTAATCAAACAAATCCGCTTCAGGCCTTGAATATTCCACAAGATTGTCTTTGGTAAGTTGAACTCCGTCCTCTGAAATAATCTTGTTCTTAACGGCAAAATTATAAGCCTTAACAAATTTTACAACGTCAGCCCTCGTATTAACAAGATAATTCATCAACTCATCCGGGGTTAAATCAAGACCAAATTCATTAGCCTTAATAAGAGCCATGACAAGATTCGTAATGTCATTACCCTGAATATTCTGACGAATTAAATCCTTTTGGTCGATACTGATACCTCGGTCTGAAGCTTTGATAATGTTAGTTACCAAAATATCGAACTGATCGTCGGAAAGCGAATACAAATCGGACAAAGAAAAATTGATTTTAATACCCGAATTGTGAGCCCTAATCATCACGTTAGTAAAACGGTTGATGTCCCTTTTCAAGGAATAAAGGTTTTTCAAAAGGTTAATCGTAATTTTAAAAGTGTCATTGTATTCCAAAACATTAGCTTTGTTAATACGACTTGATTCCTCGTCCGACATATAAATGCCTTCGTATTTAGCACGGATAAGGGAATAAATTATGATTTTCAAACCCTCATCGTCAATATCGTTGATAAGACGCTTTTCGTCGATTTCCAATTCCGCACGCTTTGCCATAATATCAAGATTGACAAAAGAGGGAAAATCCCTACCTTTGGAAACAAATTCCATGGCGGTATCAAAATCAATGTTCAATTCGGCATTCACTTGATCCGCCCACGAGCGTGCAAAAGCTTCAATATCATCGCCTTTGCAAACCTTGTAAGCGTAAATCATTTTATCAACACCAAAGAGAGGATCAGAATTTCTTATTAACGCATAACTATAAAAAAACTTGTCATAATCGTCAATCTGATTCTCATTAGCGATATAAATCGCAATTTCCAACGGGTCGCCGTCCAACGAACAAATCAAATTTCTGGCAATCGAAAAAATATGCATAACCTTGTCCTTGGTATCATCATCCAAAGTCAAGGCATATTTATAAGTTTTGCCGGAATGTTTTATATTCTTGGTTCTCAAATATTTAGCAAAAGAATCCGGAGATTTGCGGAAAAATTGCAAATACACAAAAACCAAAACACAAACTCCTAATAAAATTACTGCTATTAACATTATATTTTTCCCTTGTAACAAAAAATTCTAATTTTGTTTTTTACCGTTAACAAAAGTTGCAATGTACGAATCATTAAAACCTTGATTCATAAGTTGTTTTTTAAGTTTTTCGGCTTGCTCCCTCGTAGGACAATCGCCTACCGTATAAACAGTGTACTGTCCTGAAGTGCTTGTGTGAACGGTATATCCTTTAGCTTTAAGATTATCAATTTTCTTTTTGGCATCGCCGTTAAGAGCACCCAAAAACGCACCAATTTGAACTCTGTAAACCGTTCCTGATATGTTAGAGTTTTGGTTCTTGTTTTGATTAGAAGCATTAACGGGACCTACGTTTTTACCACCGACAACTTTTATTAAATAAGCGTCCTCATAACCCGATTGTTTCATGGTCTGAAGATTTGTAGAGGCGATATTCAAATCCGTAGAAACCGCAGTATAATAACGGTAAAGTCCTGCATCGTTTCTGTCGTAATAAAGGTCGCTGACATTAAACGAAGACATATCCAAAAGCGTAGGCAGCGATGCAATCTGAACCAAATATGACTCAGAGGGAAGTTCCGTCAAAGGAATTGCCGGAGCAACCGATTTATTGTCTTTAGCGTAAACAGCGGGAGTCGTAGCTTTCTGATTAGCGTTAAGTTGCTTCAACTCCTTCTGAACCAAATCTTTATAACCGGAAGTTTTTTCGGCTTTAGATTTAGCGGAATTAACGTCGGATTTTTTTCCGTTAACAAAAGCCACAACGGTTGCTTTTTTGTAACCTTCGTTTTTAGCCATTGCAACGGCAGCCAAAGCAGCGTCATAAGTCTTAAAAGTACCGAGATAATATCTCATATAAGTCTGATTTTTAAGATTTTGAGCCAAAAATGTTTCAATAGACGGAAATTCCACAGGTTCGGGCATTTCCTTGTATTGACCGACCTCAACGCTAAAAATAGTTCCTGAAGGATATTTATAAGGCATCAAACGTTCGTCTTTACGGTTGTAACTCCATGTCGAAACAACTGCTGCATTAGAATATGCAACGGGGTTTTTAGCTGATTTTGAAGATGTTCCGCCATTGCTGGAGGAAACATTATTCTTGTTTGACGTATTGTTTTTGTTTGATACATTATTTTTGTTAGAGGTATTATTTTTGTCAGCTACGTTGTTTTTATTGTCTTTTTTCTGAGTTTTGTCGTTGCTTGATTTATTATCCGCAACTTGCTGAGTATTATCGTTTTTCTTTTCTGCATCGTTTTTAACAATAGCATTGTCAGTTTTCGGCTGATCGTTTTGAGGTTTTGTTTCCGATTGTTTAACGGGAACTGCGCCGTCTGATTCGTCAGCTAAAAAGTCCATTGCAATATCGTTGTGCTTGTCGGTTGCACCCGTGGCCAAAGAAATACCGTTTGAGAATTTCTTTCCGCCAAGATAAGATTCGATGGCATTCTCCATGCTTCTGATAGCTTGAAGTTTCACCTCGTTACCCTCTGAAAGTTGCGTGTATTGTTCGATTTTACTCATTTGTTTAGCGGCAACTTCCTCGTAAGATTTTGAAAGAGCGAAAAGCGTTTCAGCCTCTTGCTCATAATTTTTACCGACAGAATCGTTAAGATTTCTAACGTTAGGAACGTATTTTTGATAAATTTGGAATATCGCATTATTGGTTTTAACAGCGGCATTAATACCTTTTACCAAATAAGAACATTCTTTAAGTTCCTGTTCCTGAGCGTTTTGCTCATAATACTCTCTTTCTGCAAGAGTTGTAGATTGCGAAGAATAAATCCTTAAAGTGTCGGCTTTTGAACCAAACTCTTCCGCTTTTTGCATATAAGTTATGGCATTAGCCTCGTCAGCTTCAATTTTAAGGACTGCGGCTTTGTCCTCTTCCGAGACTTTAAGTTTGTCCTCAAATTCATGATAACGGAAACGGTAAAGATTTATGTCCTTGTCGAAATCATAATGAACATCAGCTTTCAAAACCGGATCGCTGTGAATAACCTCACCATGAACGACAGCCGTATCCAACTCCTTCAAATCTATGTATTTAGACAAATCCATCGAAGAAGAATCCTGATAAGCAGCAAAGGCTATTTCTTGATCATAAACGGCACTATTCAGCTTAGAATAAACACTGCGGTAAACCTCCAAAGTATTTTCGCTCGTAATGCTTTCTTTGAGTTTATCAGCCTCTTCGTAATATATTTGAGCTTTTTTTGCTAATTTTTTGGCAGACAATTCGTTGCCGTTATTAGATGAAAAAGTCTTGTTGTTGAGTTCGTTAGTATAAACTTCGCGGTAAATATCCGAAGCTTTTTCAAAGGCTTTCAAAGCTTTCAACTCCTGCGCAGAGGCTTTAGAAAGGAGTTTTGATAATTGCTTAGCTGTTTTTTTGGAAGAATCACCGCTTTTCTTTAAATCTTCAGCCTGTTTTTGATAAGCCGCCGCCATAACCATACCTTCGGAGGCTTCTTGACGAAATTTTTCGGCTTTTGCAAGCTTTTTTAATTCCTTTTTTGAAAACAAATCTTTGTAATAAGATTGCTTGGAGAGTCTGAAATCACCGTTTGAATAAGTTTTTAAAGGTAATCTCAACTCATTGATTTCTAAAGAGTTTGTATTTAAATTCTGCGGCAAGTACGCTGATGTAAGCACCAAAGGCGAAACCATTGCCAACGCTAATTTAAGGACTTTCATTGTTTAGAGAAAAATATTTATAGTTTGTGGCAAAGTTAATAATAATTAGAATAAAAAAGAAATAATTACAAATAATTTTCAAAAAGTAAATTATTATTAACAAGAAAAGGATAAAAAAACGAAACGGAAGACATTTTATAATGCTCCCGTCTCGAAATTCAGTAAAATCCGTACCGAGGAAGAGACTTGAACCCATGACCCCCGGATCCACAATCCGGTGCTCTAACCAACTGAGCTACCTCGGCTCGTCTAATTTTTACGGGTGCAAAGGTATGGCAAAAAATCATTCCGTCCAAATTTTTTTGCATTTTTTTTTATAATATTTTTTAATAGATTAATTATCAACAATTTAAACAATGTCGTTTAAAATATTTTGATTTTAAGATTTTTGATTTTAATTTTGCAAAAAATTTCGTTTTAATAAAATGACAAAAAGGTATTCATTCAATATAATAGCTAAAGTATTATTACTAAGCGTTTTAATATGTTTTTGCGGAGAAAGTGTCCTTGCACAGCGAAACAAAAAAAATGATAAAGACGACAAAAAAGAATATCCCAAACGGGTGAAAATCTGGAAGTTATCGCAAGATTATTCCCAAGAAGAATACACTTTGGATACTGATACTTCGTTGCATCTGTTTCAACTTTATGATTACAACGACAAAGGCTCTATTTCGTATTCCAATCTCGGAAACATGGGCACGCCGTACATTTATAACATCTTTGATGACAGAGAGTTAAGAAAAAACAATGAAGTTTTTTTCTTCGACAGAATCAACGATTTTATATCCAAACCCGAAAATACGAAATTTTATCAAGTCAATCACCCTTACACATGGCTTTATTATGCCACAACTCCGAAATCAAGAAACGGTCAAGTAATAGATTTTACTCACACTCAGAACGTTACGAAAAATTTTAATTGGGGTTTCAACATAGGACTTGTCGGCTCGACGGGAAGAATCAGCCATCAACATTCCAGAAATACAACTTTTTCGCCGCAAATGAGTTACAACGGCAAACATCTCTCGGTACACTTTTTTTATAATTTCACCAAATCGTATATCGAGGAAAACGGCGGAATCGTTGATACTGTGGAAGTTAATGCAAAAAGGTTTACGACCAAAATGTCAAAACCTTTTAGCAATTGGGGCAAACGCACATGGAATTTAGTTGCGGAATATTCCATCGGAAAGACTGATTTTCAGATTATTAACGATTCTACAAGAAACGAAATTTATACACCTAAACTTACTTTCGGATACGTTTTCAAGCACGACAAAATGTTCCGCACATACGAAGACGAAGAAATGAACAAGGATTTGTATCAAAATTTTTATCACGGTACACCAGCAACTTACGATTCCTTGTATTTCCGCCGTCTTACAAATCAGTTTCATCTAAAAATCGCTGAAAATCAACTTCTTGGAATAAGTCCCGGAATTTTCGGAAGTATCGGAATGGAAAACGATATTTATTATAACTTCCAAAATTATCATTCCTCAACCAATTCTTCAAACTATTCTAACACGTACTTTGAAGGCGGAATCAGTAAAAACAAGTCAAAAAATTTGTTTTTGCACGGAAATTACAAACAATATCTTTCGGGTTATAAATTAGGAGATTTCAACGTTAATGGTTCGTTAGGACTGAAATTTTATAAAGGCGAGACCGACACGGTGAAATATTATCTTAAAGCCTCGGTTGATTTTTACAACAAAGAACCGAATTATTTTGAAAAATATTATTATTCCAACAATTTCCGTTGGGATAACAATTTCAACAAAACACAAACCACACGAATCGGCGGAGAATTTTCGATACCAAAATGGCATTTCAAAATCGGAGCAAGTCATTATTTGTTAAACAATTACATTTATTTCAACTCCAATGCCGTAACCGCACAGGCCAAAAGCGCAATTTCTGTTATGTCGGTAAGTTTGATGAAAGATTTTTATATTTGGCACGCAAGATTTGCCAACAGAGTTACTTGGCAAAGCACCAATCACAACGAAATTCTTAATTTGCCAGATATTGCACTTTATCATTCAACGTATTTTGAATTTTATTTGGTTAAAAACGTATTGTTAACGCAACTCGGCGGTGAGGTTTCGTATTCAACGGAATACGATGCGTTCGGCTATATGCCTTCAACATCAGCGTTTTATCCGTTAAAACATTCCAAAGCAGGCGAATATCCGCTTCTTAACGGTTTTGCCAACATTAAAATACGCGGTGTTTTGATGTTTTTCAAATGGGAAAATATAGGCAACGGTTTAATCCGTGACTGGTATTATTCTACGGACAATTATCCGTATCAAGATTTTCATTTTATGTTCGGAATACTTTGGAGATTCGGGGATTAAGAGTTTTTTTAGCCGACTCTGATTCCCGCTAAAGAAAGGTCGTCTACTTGAATTGCACCAAACATCCAATCCTCAAGAATTTGAGCGATTGTATCACGTTGCTCTTGACATGGACGTTTATAATTATTGATAAAAAATTCTTTTAAGCGTTTTGTCATAAATTTTGTACCGGTATATCCGATTTGACTTTCAATACCGTCAGACTGCATATAAATCATATCGCCTTTTTGAACGTCCAAATATTGTGTCGTAAAATTAGGTCTTTCGTTAATATGCCTGCCGACCGGCATTCGATCGCCTTTCAGACGTATTACTTCTCCGTCCCTGACAATATACGCACTTTGATAAGCTCCGGCAAATCTCAATTTATAATTATCCTGATCTAATGCACAGATTGACATATCCATACCGTCTGCCGTTGAAAAACTTTCATCGTCAATATCATTAGAAATAGAATCCAAATAAATTTCGTCGTTTGAAAGTGCAGATTTAATATAATCCCTCATCATGTCCAAAATAATTCCGGGAGCAATATCAATTTCAGGATTTTTCAGAAGTTCTTTTATCGCAGAAAGTCCCAACATACTCAAAAATCCGCCCGGCACACCGTGTCCCGTACAATCGGCAATTACCATAATATCATAACCGGAATTTCTTGTTACATAATAAAAATCACCGCTGACAATATCCTTAGGCAAATAATAAACGAAACTATCCGGAAAAACATTTTTAACGTCCTCAGGACTTGACATTACCGCTTGCTGAATATGTTTGGCATAATTTATTGACTGATACATTTCGATATTTGCCTTTTCGACGGTGGTACGCTGCTCGGTGATAACACTCTGAAGCGAAAGCAATTCTTGTTGCTGCTGACTAAGACGTTGATTTTTTTCGTTAAGAAGCGTAACACTTTCTTTTTTCAGTTTTAAAGCCTTGATAATAAAGAACATAGCAACAACCAAACAAAAAACTATAAAGCCGACCAAAAATATTACCGTCTGCTGAAAACGAAGTTTTTCATTTTGAAGAGCCGCTTCTTTTTCATTTTCCACCATAACCCTATCAATAGCCTCTTCTGTTTTAAGGTCAGAGCGGAAATCAGCCGTTACCAAAAGGCTTTTCTGATTCGCAAATTTATTTCTTATTAAAATATAATTTTTAGAATCTTCGTATGCCTTTGTATAATCGCCCAAAAAAGCATAAATATCCGAAGAGACTTTGTAAATCATAGCCGAAGTACCTAAGCTCAAACTCCCGCCGATATTAGCTTTCAAATGTTCTGCTTTCGTAACTGCCCTATATGTTTCACCTTTCAAAAGGAGAATTTCCATTTCAAAAACCTCAGCAATCCGTCTGTTTTCCAAAAATCTCAATTCGTCAGCGTAAGCACGAAAAGCCTTCATAAATTTTTCCGCATCACGTAAATACTGCGTATTAGGATTTTTGTGCTCCTTCAAACTCCTTTTATAGAAAAGAAGATTTATCATCGTTGCTGCCTTGTTGTAACGACCGTTAATAATTTTTGACAATTCCCCGTCCGCATGGTAATCTTTCAACAAAATAGGCACCGAATCGGCATAACGTTTAGCGGTTTCAACTTCCCTAAAATCCTGATTTTCATAATTTTCCTCAAAATTAGAAACCAAAAGTTCCGCCAAACAAGCATAATCGTAAGCAAGCCCTATATTATTGGAGGCAACAACATCAATGCTGATTGCCGATTTATAATTGTTGAAAGCCACACCGTAAAGATACAAATCTTTGGAATTATCGCCCATTTGCCTGTAAATTTCAGCAACTTTAATGGAATCTTCCAATTCCAAATAAATTTTTATGGCTTGTTTATAATATTTTACGGCCTCGCTCTGACGGTTCAGCACATTACAATTATTGGCAGTATGCAGAAGAGCCTTTGCTAAAATTTTTTTGTCGCCGATACGTTTTGCCATATCCAACTCTTTCTGCAAAAATTTCATTGAGGTTTCAAATTCGTTTTTATAATAATAAGCCCAAGCCATATAGCCGTAACATTGAGCCCAAATAGTAGAATCTTTAAGATTTTGAGCGTAATACAAAGCCCTTTGAGAAAAAAGCATGACGGTATCAATATTCTCGCAACAAGTTGCAATCTTAAAACTATAGTCCATTTTCTCGTAATCAGTACTTGCGGAAAGATATTTTTCCAAAAGTTGCTGTATCTCCGTGTTGGTTTGAGCCTTAATATTACTTACGGCTGACAACACAAACAGAATATAAACTATAATTTTTTTCATACGCTCTAAAATGAGAATTAAAAAATTATACTACAAAGATAGTTCTTTTTTTAGTTTTTACATTAAAATTTAACGTTAATTATTTAATAATTGTTTTATTTTTTTCATTTTTTATCAATCCGATTGTTTTTTAATGTTAATTTTTTAGAAATACTATCTTTGAAATAAAAAAAATTAATACTTTTACGAATTATTTTTAGCATAAAAAAAGAGAAATGAATTTTACAATTTTAAGTTTTGCCACGTTAAGTGATTTTTTCAAACAGTGGTTTGGCGTAGAGATTCCGTTACCGATTCAGACATACGGATTATTTGTTGCATTAGCCTTTGTAGCAGGGGCTTACATAATGAGTAAAGAATACAAACGGAAAGAAAAACTCGGTTCTATGGGGCCTATTTACAAAGTAGAAACCGTAGGCGAAAAACCTCAAATAAAGGATTTAGTTATTTCATTTTTAATAGCGTTTTTAATCGGATATAAACTCATTGACATCATTTTCAATTACAAGGAGTTTACCGAAAACGCACAAGAATTTCTTTTATCCAAAAGAGGAAGTTTTATAGGCGGTCTTTTAGTAGGAGCAGCATCTGCATTTTATAATTGGTACACAAAAAACAAAGCCGCTTTAGACAAGCCTAAAAAAGTGATTGTCAAGATATATCCCCACCAATTAGCCGGCAACATCTTGGTTGTAACGGGAATTTTCGGACTTCTCGGAGCAAAACTTTTCCACAATTTTGAAAATTGGGACAGATTTGTAGCCGACCCTATCGGAGAACTTTTTTCTTTTAGCGGATTAACCTTTTTCGGTGGTCTGATTGTCGGCGGTTTTGCCGGAGCATTATTCTTGAAAAAGAACAATTTGAGCAGTTTTCATACATTAGATGCTGCTGCCTGCGGTATTCCTTTGGGTTATGCTTTAGGACGTGTCGGCTGTCAGCTCTCAGGCGACGGCTGTTGGGGCATCGAAAACACCTCTCCTGCCCCGTCATTCATTCCTGATTGGGCATGGTCATCAACATTTCCTAACAACGTTATCAACGCCGGTGAAAAAATAACAGAATGTCACGGCTCTCATTGTCATGAACTTTCAACGGGAGTTTTCCCGACATCGCTTTACGAAACGCTGATGATGCTTGTGATTTTTAGCGTTTTGTTTTTCTGGTTGAAACACAAAATTAAATACCCAGGAATGTTGTTCGGAACATATCTCTCAATGCAAGGCGTTGAAAGATTGCTTATTGAACAAATCCGCGTCAATAACAAACTTCATTTTTTAGGCATGGAAGTAACACAAGCGCAAATTATTGCTACATGTTTGATTATTAGCGGTTTAACTATAATTTTCTTAACATGGAAATATCGTGAAAAAATTACCGAAATTTCAGCATACAAGGAGCAAATTCCAAACATTAAAGCCGAAATTGTAGAAGAAAAATAGGATGCTCTTAAAAAAAATAACAAACGAATATAAAAATTGAAAATGGACATAAAAAAAATATGCCTTGAAACCGAACTAATCGCAAGAGAAGCAGGTAATTACATAAAAAACGAACGCCAAAAATTCGATTCAAACAAAATCGAAGTCAAAGGCAAAAACGATTTTGTCTCTTACGTGGACAAAACCTCTGAAAAACTGTTAGTTGAAAAACTTTCCGCACTCATCCCGGAAGCAGGTTTCATCACCGAAGAAGGCACGAAAAAAGAAATTAAAAACATAAATTGGATTATTGACCCGCTCGACGGCACAACAAATTTCATTCACGGACTTTGTCCGCACTGCGTAAGCATCGCATTACAAAAAGACAACAAAACTATTCTCGGAGTAGTTTTTGAAATAGGACTTCAAGAATGTTTTTCAGCATATCTTGGCGGCGGTGCTTTTCTTAACGGTAAACCGATAAAAGTATCTGACAAACAATTACTTAAAGATTCACTTGTCGGGACAGGATTTCCATATTCTGACTATGGTAAAATAGACGGTTTTATGAAATCCATGGAATTTATGATGAAAAACACTCACGGTTTAAGGCGTTTAGGCTCAGCGGCTACGGATTTGGTTTATGTGGCTTGCGGCAGACTTGATACTTTTTACGAATACGGTCTCAGCCCATGGGACGTTGCTGCGGGCGCATTTATCGTAGAAGAAGCGGGCGGAAAGGTTTCAGATTTTTCAGGTAAAGACAACTATATATTCGGTAAAGAAATCGTTGCAGCCAACAGCAAAGTTTTTGACGAATTTTTATTAAACATAAAATCATTTATGAATTGAAAACATCTTTAGTAATATTGAATTGGAACGGCGAAAATTTTTTGCGCGAATACTTACCGTCAGTCATAAAATACACATTAAACACTGATACTGAAGTTGTTGTAGCCGATAACAATTCGTCCGACAACTCTCTATTATTATTGAAAAACGATTTTAAAGAAGTAAAAGTCATAAAACTTGATAAAAACTATGGGTTTGCTCTCGGTTACAACAAAGCATTAGCACAAATCACTGATAGTGAATACTTTGTGCTTTGCAATAGCGACGTTCTTTTAAAATCCGATGCCGTAGGTCCAATAATAAAATTAATGGATTCTGACAAAGAAATTGCGGCTTGTTGTCCCAAAATAAAATCGCTGAAAAATCCTGAAATGTTTGAATACGCAGGCGCAGCAGGCGGCTTTATCGACAAATACGGTTATCCTTTTTGCAAAGGACGAATCTTGAATAATCTTGAACAAGATTTGGGACAATATAACGAAAATTCCCAAGTTTTTTGGGCCTCAGGAGCGTTTTTGGTAATCAGAAGCGATGTTTTTAAAAAAATCGGTGGTTTTGACGAAGAATTTTTTGCTCACATGGAAGAAATCGACCTTTGTTGGCGAGTAAAAAATCAAGGATATAAAATAATGTATTGTGCTGATTCAGAGGTTTTTCACTTGGGAGGCGGAACTTTAGAACAAGGCAATCCAAGAAAACTTTTTTTGAATTACAGAAACTCGCTAAAAATGTTAATGAAAAACCTCGCTCCCCAAAAACTTTTCCCGACACTTTATTTAAGAATGTGTCTTGACGGTTTGTCGGCAGGAGTTTATTTGTTACAAGGTAAATTTTCATACTTTTGGGCAGTTTTCAAAGCGCATTTAGCGTTTTACGGAAACTTTTTTAAACTCTTAAAACAGAGAAAGTTACTAAAAAAAGAAGTAAAAACTTACAAACATAAAGAGATTTATAACTCAAGCATAGTTTTTCAATGTCTCGTTAAAAAAAGGAAAAAATATTTTGAACTAAAAAATGTCAAATAAAGTAGTCATAATTCCAACATATAAGGAAAAAGAAAATATTGAAAGCATTATCCGCGTAGTTTTTTCATTAGAGGAACAGTTTGATATGTTAATCATTGACGACAACTCTCCTGATGGAACAGCAGATATTGTTAAAAATTTGATGGACACCGAGTTTAAAAACCGTTTGTTTATGATTCAAAGAGCGGGAAAATTAGGACTCGGAACGGCTTACATCACAGGCTTTAAATGGGCGATTGAAAATAAATACGATTATATTTTCGAGATGGATGCGGATTTTTCGCACCCGCCTGAGAAGTTAATCGACCTTTACAATGCGTGTTCAAAAGAAGGTTACGATATGTCAATCGGCAGCCGTTACATTTCGGGCGTTAATGTTGTAAACTGGCCAATCGGAAGGGTTTTGATGAGTTATTACGGCTCGGCTTACGTTAGATTTGTAACTCGAATGAAAATCATGGACACAACAGCCGGTTTCAAATGTTATACCCGTAAAGTGTTAGAAGCCATAGATTTGGACAAGATAAAAATGAAAGGTTACGGTTTTCAAATCGAAATGAAATTCACCGCTTGGAAAAAGAAATTCAAGATAAAAGAAGTGCCGATAATTTTTACCGATAGAAGTTTAGGCACTTCAAAAATGTCAACAAACATTTTCGGCGAAGCGGTTTGGGGCGTTTTGATGATGAAAATCAGAAGTTGGTTCAAAAAATATTGAAAACCAACTTCTTACCACGGATTTGAAAACCTTTTGTCGTAAATAAACGCAGTATCGGAAAGCGTTAACAAAAAGGCTTTCAAATCCGCTAAATCTCTGTCGCTGAGGTGCATACCACCATGATTGGCATTTATTGAAAGCGGGTCAATATAAGGCGAACGTTTAAGATGATTATTATAAAAATCCAAAACCTCGTCCAAAGTTTTGAATCTGCCGTCGTGCATATAAGGTGCAGTAAACTCGATATTTCTAAGGGTCGGAACACGGTATTTACCTTTGTCAAGAGGATTACCCGTAACAACTGAACGGTCGTTTTGTCCCTCAAAATCAATATCTTTGGCATTATTCATAAAAAGATTTGTCGTCCAAAGCGGCAAAGCAGGACTGCCGTGACAATGAAAACAATCCGCACCCTCAGTTGTAAAAAGCATCAATCCCCTCATCTCGGATTTTGAAAGTTGCAACTCACCCGCCATAAACCTATCAAACTTGGAATTAAAACTGACAAGCGATCTCACAAACTGCGCTATTGCCTTGGAAATCAAATCAATATTAATTTCAGAGGTTCCGAACGCACGATAAAACAAATCCCTATAAAAAGCATCGTTTTTTATCATTTTAACAGCTTTTTTGATATTGCCGTCCATTTCGTGAGGAGCTTTTATCGCCATCCAAACGGTAGATTCTATGTTGGTCATAGTATAAAGAGAATCTTCAGGAACACCATATTTTTTACTACCTAACTGTTTGTTGTTATGATTGATAAGACCGTTCCAAAAATATCCCGAATTGTTCCAAACAAGATTTATCAAAGGCAACATAACGTTAGGAGTTTTTTGACCCGAATTGCCGATAGGATGACCGTCAAAAAAATCGTTAAGACCACATTCAAAAGAATATTCTTGTTTATGACAAGATGCGCAACTCATTGGTTTGTCTGGATTTCCGGAAAGTCTGCCGTCATAAAAAAGATAACGACCGAGTTTTACTCCCTCCACCGTCATAGGATTATTTTTCGGTATGTTCATCGAATCCGGGAAAAACGGTACTCCCAAATCATACGGCACAGGATTATAATTGCTTTGAGGCATTTTTTGCGCACACGAAGCCAAGAAAAATAGCCCCAAAATCATGTAATATATTTTCGTCATTTTTCAAATGCGGCTTTAACATTCTGGGAAAACATTTTCATCGCCTCTTGATTGTTCATAATGCCACGGTAATCGGTAAAAAGTGCAGCATTAGGATAATCAAACATTGTCAAAATGTCAAGATTAATTATAGCATAAACTTTACCGTCCTTTATAAAAGTTTTTAATGGAATTTTGATTTTAACATCGTTTTCTATAAAACTAATAGGCTCATTTTCAGAATTATAAACCTGACCTCTACCGATATGACAATTAAAAGCATTGGTTTGATTATCCGATGTTAAATACAAAATATTCGTTTTCATGTAATGGTATCCGCCGCCGAGATAATCAGGCCAAAACATTAAATTTTCAGGCGGATTTTTAAACCTATAACTGCGGTTTTCCAACGAGTCCAATCCAAATGTAAAAAACAATGAATCAGCATTTTTAAGAGAAAAATCCTGCGAAGGAATCCAAAATAAAGTTTTCGGAATTTCAACGTCGGTATAATGAACAGAATTTTTTATTTGAAATTTTTTGCCGTCCTTATAATGCACCGTTAAATTAGAAACAAAAAACTGACACTGACAAACTTCAAATGTTAAACCTCGTTTTGATTTATAAATCATCTCATTGATTTTCAAAGGTTTATCACCACAAGAGAATGTAAAAAACACCCCGTCCTGTGCAGAAATTTTTCCAACTAAAAACCAAAAAGACAAGAACAATAAAATATGTTTCATACGAAAAAAAACTAATCTTCTACAAAAGCTTTTAAATTTTTTGACAAAGCGAAAACGACAATTCCGTCGCCCTCTTGCAAAAGAGTATCGGCACGGGGATCAATAATTTTACGTTCGCGGATAATTTTGCCGCGCCAATTTGTACGCTCCTCAAACCTCAAAATTGCCAATATGTTAAGATGATATTTATTGCGAAAATCTGAATCCTTAATAAGCATACCGAAATAACGTTTCGGCAATTCGACTTCTGCGACTTTATGCTGATCAAAAAGGCTGTAAACCTCCTGTGCACCAGCTAGCGAAAGTCTGTCTGTCAATCTTTCAGCGGATTCTTCCTCCGGGTGAACGATTTCAATGCTGCTATCAATTGCTTCCAAAACCCTTTGATGCGTATCGTTGATAGCTCGGCAAATAAGACGTTTTGTCTCGTCCATCTGATGAAACGTTGCCGTTACCAAAAGCGACTGTCCTATATCTTCACCGATTGCAATTATCACACAATCAGCATCTTTCCAAACAGGAAGTCCCGCTTTGATAGCATTAACATCGGTGCAATCAAGTTTTACGGAAGACGTAATTTTGTCTTTTAAGGCTTCAACTCTTTTGTCGGAAGTATCTGCACCATAAACCTCACTACCGGCATTAGTGAGTTTTATTGCAAGCGACGAACCGAAATTTCCTAAACCAACTATAATATATTTGTTCATGAATTGTCCCAATTAACAACATTCATAATCTAGCATATTTTGACTTTATTGTTCGCAAAAATAACATATTTTTGTGAATCAACAAAAAAATTTCATTTTTGCAAGAACATTTGTATAAGATATTTTCTTTCATCATTATAAATTTTGAGAGGATTTACATAAAAAATATAAATTAATAATTGTTCACTATTTTCTGCCAATAAATATTCAAAGAATAATTGCTTTCTTTCTAAAACTTTTGCTACTTTTGCGAAGAATCAAAAATGAAACGTCATGAGCAGATTTTTAGATTATGGAAATTCGGATTTTAGAAGTGTTAAAGATAGTAATTTTGTTGATAAATCAGGTTTAATCAATGTGTTAAACGGAAAAATTGACAAGGAAAGCCGTTTTATGTGCATTTCACGTCCTCGGCGGTTTGGAAAATCCGTTGCGGCAAAGATGATTTATGCTTATTACGACCGCTCATGCGATTCAAGAGAATTGTTTAAAGGCTTGGAAATCACCAAATCACCCGATTTTGAAAAGCATTTAAACAAATATCCAACGATTTATTTGGATTGGAATTTTTTTGTTTCAAAAGATAAAAACACCGTAGTAAAAGAGGCTCAAAAAACAATAATTCAAGATTTAAAAGAGTCGTATCCTTTTTTGGAGGAAACTGACAATTTGATGTTTGCGTTAACAGAAATCAACAGTAAAACCGGCGA
>JAFYDK010000076.1 GCA_017544805.1 Bacteroidales bacterium
ATACATCTGCATTTCAACAACAAATGTCCGACCCTTAATATCAACACACAAAACATCTACAATGCTGTCTTTAAGGTCGGGGATTATCGGCAACTCTTCCGGCTGAAGATATTTTATCGTTTTTACCAAACCATCACCTTCCAACGGCAACATGGCATTAAGAAAACTGATAGTAAGGTCTTCGTTGCGTCCGAAAATCTTTTTGAATAATATGTCCGCTCGTGGGTCGTAGTATTTCATCACTGTATGTTTTTCTGACGGCAAAAATAACTTTTTTAGGAGAAAAATGCAAAAATATTTTTTATAGACAAAAAACAGCGAAACCGTTATTTCTAACGATTTCGCTATTTTTTTGTTTGATGATATGTTTAGTTCTGCAAAACCCGCACCAACCGAACCGACTGTCCGTGGTAACGGGGGGCAGGAATCAAATTTGCACGCTCCACATAGAAACCAAAGCGAAAGGCGCGCTCGGAGTTGTAAACCGTAGCCGACCAATAGCCGCTGCCATTGTCCCCCATACCGAAGCTGTTGGGGGTGACATAGCGGTAACTACCAGCGGGCAGTAACACAGCTCCCGCACTTTCCATTTTGTTCCATTCTTCGATAGTGTAGTCATTTACATCGCCGAAAGATTGGTGTCTATAATCTTCTACAAAACCGCTATTGAATGTAACGTCGTTAGGTAATGTCCACTCATCAGGCAATATTACAAAACCTCCATGAACGCCAACTTTGGCAACACCGATTTTTTTGTCGCTACGCTTGATTAAATAATCCCACTCGTCTATGGAGAGAGTTTCCCATCCTTCACCAATAGCGGAAGTTCCAATGAAGTTTTTACCGTCAGTTTCTACATCGTATTGGCGATAGTCATAGTCGATTTGTAAAGGATCTTGTCCTTCAAGCCATGCCCCAAAACCGAAAAGGTCGGTATAGCCGTCGTAGCTTGCGGAGATGAAGTCGTTATAAATTCCGATACAGTCATATTGATTATCAGCAAAACGCCAAGTTCCATTTTTGCAATGGTACTGCAAGTTGCCACCGCTAAAACGAACTTTTTTAGTAGGTGATACTGAAAATACGCCTGGTAATAAAACAGCATATTTTGCTTTCAAATCAACATCGGTAGTTATTGCTGTTGAAAAATCAAATTTGGTATCTCCATCGTACCACCCCATAAACACATAGTTTTCTTTCTCTGGTTTGCTTTCTGGCTTGGTGACTGTTTTGCCTTTTTCAATTGTTTGAGAGGCAAATTCACCCGAGCCACCGTCGGTGTCAAATTTTACGGTAAAAATAACTTGCTCCCAAACAGCAAAAAGTGTTACTTCATTTTCGTTTACGGTGTATTCTGTAATGATTTCACCGTTTTCCGTTAAACTCCAACCCAAAAACTTATAACCGTCTTTTGTCATGCCTTCGCCTAATGGCAAAGTGATTTTTGTACCTTTTTCAACGGTTTGAGGCTCAACTGCACCCGTGGCGCCCTCGGTGTTAAAAATTACCGTTACTTTTTCTGAAGTAACTTCCGAGTTTCCCGAATTGTTTTCAATCGCGGTCTTTTCGGAGTCGGTTTTATCATCGTCGCGCTTTTTGCACGAGGAAAATGTTAGCGCAAAAAATAATACGCTTAATAAGAAAAAATTTAATTTTCTCATATCGTGATTCATGTATTAAAATATAGCATTAAAAAAAACATAAGAGGCTGTCTAAAAAGGCAGCCTCCTAAAAAAGTAATTAAATTATCGTGCAACCTGAGCACGGCTTCAATTGTTTGAAGAAGTCGTTGCCCTTGTCATCAACAAGGATAAACGCTGGAAAATCTTGAACTTTAATTTTCCAAATTGCTTCCATTCCAAGTTCGGGATATTCAACACATTCAATTGATTTGATGTTGTTTTGTGCAAGGATTGCAGCCGGACCTCCGATTGAACCGAGATAGAATCCGCCGTGCTTTTTACAAGCATTTGTAACTGCCTCTGTACGATTACCTTTCGCTAACATTATCATAGAACCGCCGTGATCTTGGAATTCGTCAACATACGGATCCATTCTGTTTGCTGTTGTCGGACCCATTGAACCACAAGGCATTCCCTCAGGAGTTTTAGCCGGTCCTGCGTAATAAATCGGGTGATCTTTCATGTATTGCGGCAAGTCTTCACCTGCGTCAAGTCTTGCTTTGAGTTTTGCGTGTGCGATGTCGCGGCCTACGATGATTGTGCCGTTTAGTGAAAGTCTTGTTGCAACGGGATATTTTGTCAAAATCTTGCAAACTTCGCTCATCGGCTGATCGAGGTCGATTTTAACAGCGTTGCCTTCGCCTGCTTGACGGAGTTCTTCGGGGATAAGTTCGGTTGGATTATCGTCCATTTTTTCAATCCAAATACCGTCTTTGTTGATTTTTGCCTTGATGTTACGGTCAGCAGAGCAACTAACGCCGAGACCTATCGGACAACTTGCGCCGTGTCTTGGAAGACGAATTACTCTCACGTCATGAGCCATATATTTACCGCTGAATTGTGCGCCGAGACCAATTTTGTAAGCCTCTTTCAAGAGTTCTTTTTCGAGTTCAACATCGCGGAAAGCGCGGCCTGTTTCATCGCCGGTGGTCGGGAGTGAGTCGTAATAATGCGTTGAAGCGAGTTTTACGGTCAAGAGGTTTTTCTCTGCTGACGTTCCGCCGATTACAAAAGCGATATGATAAGGAGGACAAGCAGCCGTACCGAGAGATTTCATTTTTTCAACAAGGAAAGGAACAAGCGTTCCCGGATTCTGAATCCTTGCTTTGGTTTCTTGATAAAGATATGTTTTGTTGGCCGAGCCGCCGCCTTTGGTTACCATCAAAAAGCGATATTCCATACCTTCGGTGGCTTCGATGTCGATTTGAGCGGGGAGGTTACAACGGGTGTTTTTCTCCTCGTACATACTCAAAGGCGCGTTTTGAGAATAACGCAAATTGTCCTGAGTATAAGTGTTATAAACGCCTTTTGAAAGGTATTCTTCGTCGCAAAAGCCTGTCCATACCTGCTGACCTTTTTCGCCATGAATAATCGCCGTGCCGGTGTCCTGACAAAGCGGCAACTGACCTTTTACTGAAACTTCTGCATTTCTTAAAAATGTTAAAGCAACGTATTTATCGTTTTCAGAGGCTTCGGGGTCGCGTAAGATTTTTGCAACTTGAAGGTTGTGCGAGCGGCGGAGCATAAACGATACATCGTGAAAAGCCTGCTGAGAAAGTTTTTCCAAGGCTTCGGGGCTAACTTTTAAAATAGGTTTGCCTTCAAATTCGCTTACTGAAACGCCCTCTTTTGAAAGGAGATAATATTCCGTTTCGTCTTTGCCCAACTGAAACATCGGGGCATACTTAAATTCAGGAATGTTTGCCATATCAATTTTATATTTTTTGATTGTTCGTAATTTTTTTCTCCGCAAATGTACAAAAAAAAGTAATTCAATACGCTAAAAAAATTTAAAAAAACAGCGGATTAAACTTTTACTCCGCTAAATCCGCCTAAAATTAGCGTAGTTATTTTTTATTACTTAACACATTCTCATATTTATTTTCTATAACGACAACACTCAACAAATAACAACTGCATAAAACATTTTAGTTCCGTTTTACACCAACTTGTATCCTCGGTGCATTAAAAATATTCCGTGCAAAATCTCTGATATCAAGTTCAACTTTTTCCGAAGTAAAATCAGGAACATTATAAGAAAAAAATAAGTTTGAATAATATTCCTCTGGATTTTTTTGAGGCAAAAGAAATGGTTTTGTACAATGCCCGTTTTCGTCAATATTACTAATAAACAACAAATTATTAATTTTATCAATTCTACGACTATTAAATACAAACCAACGCGAATTTGACGAAAAATTATGAAAAGTTTCTGCAAAATCAGAATTTACCTCCGTAAGATTCCGCATAGTATTATCCTCAAGATTCAAAAGATATAAATCTGATTCTTTATGGTGAATAGGAAAAACACTATAATCCGCCATACAAAACATCAAAAATCTGCCATCGTAAGAAGGACGCGGATGTGTAATACTTTTTTGTATTTGCTCCGCATTGATTAATGTATCAAAGTCAGAACCTATTTTGCCGATTTTATCATCAAAACTAACCTTTATAAGACTATAACGCATTTTATCCAAAATTCCGGACTTTACATACGGTTTTGATGAACAATAAAACAACGTTTTACCATCTGGGGAAAAAACAGGGTAACTTTCAAAGTCTTCCGTCATCAATTTATCGTACAAAATAAGCTGATTTTTATCAACGTCCATTATCAAAGCATCAGAAGCATTATCATAAACCTCAATATATTTTGTTGTATCCTCAAAAAAAGTTTGATGAATAAGATTGAGCGAATATGCAATATATTTTCCCGAAGGATGCCAATACGCATACATACAATTAGCGATAGTAGAATCTGTTGCAGTCTGCAAATACTTTTCTTCACCGTTTCTACGGATAAAAGTTGCCGAATGTCTCCCGCGAACATGAAGTTGAAACTCTTTTGGATTGGCATGGTTAGGAACATGACAATTCATACAATCACCTTGTATTGCCATACCATCCACTACAGGGGCTTGTTCAAAATTATGTATATTCCTCTGATAAATACCGATATGCGCAAATGTTTCATATCCGGGAGGTATCAAACGGAAAGTAAGACCATAATCATTAAGAGAATCTTTGCTAACGTAAATATCAAAATCTTTAAACTTTTTCCATTCATCTAAAATTTTTGCAGTAACAGATACTGTAATCTTTCCTCCGATATTCTTTTGAGTAAGTAAATGCCACTTTTCTATATCAAAATCCGCATATTCACCTTCAGAAATCAATTTTTCTCCATTGCCCGAAAGTTCAACATATACGTCTTGAGAATTTTTTACGTTAAAATTAAGCGGTGCAATATTAACCGGCACTGTTACCCCGAGATAATCGGGGAAAATATCAGGTAAAGAATCTACATTTTTTACATTTTCAGGCTTCTGACCACACGAAAACATAAAACAGTACAAAAACAATATAATATAATAAAAATTTTTCATAACAAAAAAAAATTAATTTCCGAGCAAATAATATTTCCAATATGTACCGGCATATTTTCCAGTCTTAAAAACTTTGCTATTTTTATTTAAAAGATAAGCTGTATCAAAATCTCTGAAAAAACTAATTATTTCCGGCGAAATAAAATTAGGAATTCTGTCAATAGAATAACCGCTTTGAACACATGCGAGCAAAAACGCCTGCTGATAAATTTTCGGTATCTGCGAAGTCCCGAAATACTTTGTATAATACGGAAAACTTTCCACAAAAGATTTTAAATCCCTTTTCACCAAAAACGATGACAAAGCATAATCCAAAGCCATACGATTTTCACCTCCCATCACAGAAAAATACATAAGCATTTCTCCTAAATGCGGATTAGAGAAATTTAAGCCCCGTTTTATCCGAATACTATTCAAACGCTTCCAATCCGGATTACTTTCAATATTATGTGTATTACAAATAAAATCCTCCGCTTTTAATGCCCAAGCACGGTAAAACAATGTTCTTTTAAGTTTGTTAAGATAACGCCTTGCAACATCATAGCGACCGTTCAAAATATAAGCCTCTGCAATACGTTTAGTAAAACGTCCGCTATAATTACAATTCAAAATTGCCGACTGCAAATCAAAATTATATCGCAAAACAGAATTAACAAGTCCCAAATAATAACAAGCCTCTGCCGTTACAGTACACGTAAAAGAGTTATAACCGAAGGTCGATAAAAACCCCTCGTTACTGGTTTGATTAAACTCAAACAAACGGTCAGGCATTTGTCCCGTCATAGCTAAAGCAAGATTTACACCCGTTGAGGCAAAATCGGATTGAAGATTATACTTTTTGGCAAAATCCAACAATTTTTCCCATTCTTGATTTCTAACCATATAATCAATTTTATAATAACTATAACGGTCAAAATCATATTTTTTTATCACTCCAACAACCAAAACTACCACTATTAATGATAGTTGCGTATACATTACCCATTTCTTCTGAGGAATTTTTACAAAAGGAACAACAACACAACATAAAGTTATAATATGTTGTAAATCAGGAATTTCCATACGCAATCTATAATAATCAATTCCACAAAAAATATCAATCAAAGGATAATTTCTTGTTATGAAAAATGCCGTAAAAAACTGAAATACAATAAGATAAAGAATCAAAGCAGAAATTTTTATAAAATTTTCTTTTCCAATTCTAAAACCATTATCATCTTTGGATAATGACAATATAAGATAAATCCATGCACAATATCCTACAAGCCAATAAATTAGCGGAACAATAAGTATTTGCAGATAAAATTTGTTTTTTAGAGTCAGCCTTTCAAAACCTTTAACGGCAAAAAGCGATAACAATACAGCAAACGGGAAAGTCATCATCATATTTTCATCACCCGAATAAATCCAAATTAAAACAGGCGGCAAAAGTGCAATTTGATTATCCCCGTTTTTCAAAAGAAGATAAATGCCCGTTAAACATCCGGTCATTACCAATGCTCCTAAAAAATTATTATAAAAAAACTGCACAAAAAATTCTGAAAACCATACAACAAAACCACCCGGCAAAACAATATGTTCCACAAAATAGTCAGTTGAAAATTCAAACAACTGATACTGCTCGTGAAAATTAAGCCATTCGGGATGTACAAATGCCAAAAAACAAAAACTTAAAAAAGCAAATATTAAAAATATAATCTTCGATTTTTTCATAACGCAAAACTAAAAAAAAAGCCGTCAAAGACAAAACATTCTGACGGCTTTTTCTAAAAATATTATATTCCAGATTTGTTATATCTGTGTTTTTTTAAGCTTTGTTCTGCTCCTGACCATTTTCATTAATCGGATTTTCAGGATCATCTTTTTTACTGCACGAGGCAAACATCAGCATCATCGCAGCAAACAATAACAAAATTTTTCATCGTTGTTTATCTGTCAACTATTTCAATTGAATAATTTATACCGTCAGATTCTTTGTTTGGAGCTTTCCACATATTATAATTAGCAATATTATTATAAATAAAATATGTGTCTACGACATCAATTTTTTCAGATCCATCAGTAACCTCCAATTCTTTGTCTCTCATAAGGGAAAGAAGATAGCCGGGCTGCTGCTGAGAGTGCCATGCAAGTGTGTGTCCGAAGATTGTAAGTCCGAGAGCTTTTGCGTCTTCAATAAACTGCTTGACATTGTTGAAATTCATATTTCCGCCGCCGTCCACACAAGAAGCGTATTTCATGGCGTTACCTGCCACAATCTCGTCAAAATTATTTTTAACAATATTCTTGATGCCGTTTTGGTCGTTGTGCAACTCATTAACTGCAAGCGCACCTGAAAACTTAAAATTGCCGTGCTTATCCCTGTTAATGTACGTTTTTAAAGCACCAAGTCCATTCACAGAACCCGACAATTCCCTTTCTGCAAGTCCCTGGGCAAAACCTTTATATACAACTTTCCTGCTTACAAAATTCTGTGTCCAAATTCCGACGGGTTCACCGCCTCTCCAACCTGAACCCAAAGGACCGGGAGCATCGGTCAAACACCACTGACAAAATCCGTACTGCTGTGCTTTGGGGATAATTCTAAAATATTCTTTAAGAATAAACTCATAAAAATCTGCCATTTTTTGATGTTCGGCAGCTGTCAATTCCGATGTACCGAGATTCTGTTTGCCTCCACGGTTGTAACCCATATCAAGTTCAGAAACACGGACAAGTTTACCTGTAGCAGCCATCAATTCAAACATTGTTGTAATATGCGCCTTCTTGTTTTTCTGAGTGTTGTCATCCGCATAACATGTAATGTGCATCTGCGTACCAATACCGTCTATTTTGGTAACGCCGTCAGCCTCCCATTTTTTTATCCACTGAATCAGAGATTTAAGTTTGCCGTTGTTGTCCCAGTCGGATTCGAGATTATAATCGTTGATAAAAAGTTTTAAATCAGAAGGATTACCTTTGAAATGTTTTCTCGCTGAAGATACTGCCGTGCGGACATATTCAATATCGCCCATATAAGCCTGCCAATAAAATGTTCCGGACGATACATTAGTAGGATCTGAAATATTATTATTTTCATAGTTTTGCAAATCATAAATACCGTCACCATTGCGGTCTCCCCCAGAAAGTGCCTCATTTACAACATCCCAAGCGGTTACGTAGCCGTCGGTTGCCTCCATCATACCGGCAATCCAAGTGTCCATAGCACCGGCAAGCGCATCGCGTTTTTCTGCCTGAGTAAGCGCCACGAGTTTACCGCTGCCTTTATGTGTAATTTTTACACTTTCAATCCACACATCGCCAACAAATTTTCCGTGTTGAAATAATACAAAACCGCCGTCAACTGCTGCCGTAAAATCAAAAACGTATTCTTTAAATTCGTCAGTAGTGTTTTCGATTTTCAGTCCGACGTTGTTCGGATAAAAATCACCAACCGAAAAATCAATAGTTGCAGGCTCTGAGGTTTTAAGCGAGATTGCAATTTGATAGTCAACGCCTTTTTTAGTTGCAAGATTGTTGGCTATTTGGTATTGTACATAGTGATTTTGGTCGGCTTCGGCATTATTTTTTATGTGCAACACCTTTTTAGGAGCTTCCAATGTTTGCTCAACAGGTTTAGTATTGTCATCAGATACCGTGTTACCAGACGGTTTTTTATTCTGATTGTTTGAATTATTAACAGTCTGCGTATTCTGCTGTGTCTGAGGTTCGGTTTTATCGTCCTCTTTTTTACAGCTGACAAACGCCAAAACTAATGCAAATGAATACAAAAAAACTCTTTTCATAATAATAAAAATATATTAACAAATTGACTTAATTATTTAGTGCAAATTTAACAATTAATCGCTTTCTTAATATGTTCTTAATATCTCAAAAGGTTATATTTTTGTAACAAAACATTGCTTATTTGTAATGTTTGTTATATTATACAACAAAATAGGTTAATAAATTAATTTGTAAACAAGCTAAAAAAAAACGTATTCACCGAGAAAAACCTTTCAAAAAAAAGATTCAACCTCAGTGAATACGATATTTTTTCAGAACGTAAGGTTGTTAATACCTCACCTTAAAACTTCTTCTCGCTATCCGTACAATAGCAATACCAGATGCTCTGCTACCGATAGTTACTTCCTCTCGATCGCTCTGGGTAACGCCAGATTTGAGAATACGTCCGTTAATATCAATGATTTGGTAATACTCACCCGGCTGAGCCTTAATATAGATTGTCTTGTCAAACGACCAAACACTAATGCCGCTAAGAAGGTCGATGATTTCTGATGTCGGAGTCGGCTTCGAATCATTATCGTCATCATCTAAGGTTAATTTGCACGACAACAACAAAAACTCACACATACCGTCGCAGTCGCCAGCAAGGTTGCTAAAGCTGATTACATACTTGCCTTGGGTTTTGATCGTGAATGACAATTCGCGCATCCTTGCCGATGAAATATCTGCCGAAGTGTTGCGATCAACGTTAGGAAAAGCGGTGTAAATACCTGAAGAAGCAACAACGCTGCCTGTTGCTAAATCCAGAATTTCAACCCTAAAATCAGGATCGCCATGCCAAGCTGCCATCGCAAAGGTCAATTTATATTTACCAGCATTTAATTCGAGCGGATACTCATCTTGACTACCGTATTCTGTACTTTTTTCGCGCCAATAGAGTCCTTTGCCATCGTAACCAGTAAAGCCGCTCATCATACGAGCTCCGCTGGTGTAAGTATTAGGATATTCATGTATTTCGTTATTTTCCTGTATGCAAACCCAACCTTCCGGCAACGACCCCGTCAAGGTGTTAGTAAAATCGGTTTTAACAACTGCTGCAGTCTCCTTAAATACGGGAAGGATTGTCCAGTTGTCGTCGGGCATTGTGAACGAAACCTCTGTCGCACCGGCAGTTACGGGGATTTTTTTACCTTGCGTGAAATATACAGAATTAACGACACGAATTTCTGCAAGTTGCCAACCTTTTTGTGGATTTATAGTCAGTTTGATTGTTTCACCCTCGGAAGCAACGTTTTTATCAGCGGTTACCGTACCCGATTCTGTGGGACGAATGGTTAGATTGAATTTTTCGTCCTCAATGTTAGATGGCGTGTAGATTATTTGGTCAATATACATCGAAATTCCATCGGTGTTGTTGATAATCAATTCATTGACACCTGAAATGAGTGAAGCATTAAATACAGACTTCTTCCACTCGTTGTTTTCAGCCTTTTCTACCGGGATGGTCTGTTCGTTGCCGTTCACAATCACTGTGAGGTTGCCAGCCTTGGCGGTGTTGAGGTAACGAACTGCAATGCGATAGTCGCCTCCCTTTTTGAGAGTGAGTCGATGACGAAGCGACCCTGTCTTGTCGGTTCCCATATCCACAAAACCATTGCCAGCTTGTCCAACAATACTTGGATAGTTATTGAAAGGATCTATACAACAATTTTTTATGTTTTTGAAATCCATATCCTCAGCCTCTATAATAATGGGGCCGTAGTATGCTTCGGGCTGTTTGGGCAAAGAGAGAGCCTTGACAGCCGGAGCTTCAGGGCGTGAGTTGTTACCGGAGCAATTAACAATAAGATCCAAAGGCCCACAGTGCTTAACAGTAAGTGTGTAGATGCCGTTAGACCAGTTTTCTGTCGTGGTGCAGTTGGTGTTGTTGCGATTGGAAATAGAGAAAGTCGGCTTAGAGTTGGCACCTTTTATAGTAATGATGTCTTCTTTCTGTGTAATATTGTCGGTGCGGAAGTTGTTAAGATAAAAAACGATACGGTCACCGTATTCGCGCACCAATCCGCCAGAAAGTTGATTAAACTTAAGTTCTAATTTATCGCAAGTATTATAAACCAATGGTATAGAAGCACTTGCAGTAGTCTTATTATTAAGGTAAGTATAAGGCGTGTAAGCGACAAGTTGATTTCCGCTACGAGCCACAAAAAGGTCGCCCTCGCTTACTTTAGGATATTGCTCATTAAAATCAGCAACTTTGGCATCTTGATTTTTCCAACGCGTAGCGTATTGAGATTTTTTTACTTGTACAGGAATCGACTTTGCAAGAGCGTCATACAATCCAATACAGATAGGAATTGTTGCGTAACGCCCTGTTTTCTTAAAATAACAGAAATTATCCATCCACTGACCATCCTTACGGTTGAAGGGGTCGTCCTGCTTGTAGAGTCCATCGTAAAGATCGCCCCAAGCGGCATATTTTTCCTCATCAGAGCCATTGTAGATGTCGTTGATGACAACGATTTTCATACGGTTGATTACTTCCTCACGGCTCGGGATGTGTACAGTGCCGTCGATTACCTTGCGAAACATATCAGCCCAAACGCCCTTGAAATTGTCGAACTGCGCCCAATTTCTGCGTTTGTAGCCGCCTTCAACATCCGACTGTCCGACCTCGTGGAAACATTCTGCGTTCCAAGTGAGTTCGGGTCCGTCCCAAACTGCGCCGCCGTTGATGCCGGTCTGTTCAAGTACGGTTCCCACACCTGCCGAGGCGGGGTAAGATTTGCCGTTATTTTTACCTAAGATTTCGTCCAAAGCACCGTTCCAGCCGCAATTGTCATAACGGACGCCGTAATTATTGGCAAGACCGCTAATGAACGGTGAGAACGATACACTCTCGTTGTTGTAGAAACAACTCGATGTGGTGTATTTATAAAGCCAAAGGATAGACTCGGGATATTTCTTGCAAGCCTCCAAAAGTTTCGGTTCGCGTTTCATCATGCCGACAGGGTTGAGAGCATGACTCCACACATTGCCACAGAACGATACTGTGAGAAGTCCGCCGTATTTATGCGACATTTCCACGAGTTTGGCAAAGAGAGCTAAACGTGTAGACTGCGAAGAAGAACTTAAATCGCCAGGCTCTTCAAATCCCCAAAACTGTTCTGCATAGTTCCAACCGAGAAAGTTCGGATACTGCTTAAAAAAATATTCAAAAGTTTCCAAATCATCATCCTGAATGTGAGTATGTCCGCCACTTGCCGGCTGACAAGAAAACCACATTCCGTTCAATTGACAGACCGTAGCCCATGATTTATAGGTGCGCACAGCCTGCTGAGGCATTTTATAGACATTCTTTTCTGCGTCGTACTGGCACGAGAGACTCAAGTTCAGACACACATACGGCTTGATGTCGTCGGGAATGAGATCAATGATTTTTTGAGGATCGGCCTTATACCACACATCCACGTGGATAAACCACATAGGATGTTCATTATCAATAGGTCTTCTCTGCTGAGCAGACACACTTTGCACCGCAATAAATAAGATTACGGCGAAAAACAAAATAATTTTTTTCATAATAGTTTAGATATTAATTTTTTAACATATATATATTTTTTTTTCGTGAAAAAATCAAAAGTTAAAATTTTTTCAGCAAAATTGACCGTTGCAAAAACACCTTGCATTATGAACACTTACAAAAATTTAATTCACTTAGCTTTCTCAAACAAATCGGCCAAAACCACCGAAGTCTGAAAAGCCGAAGAGTAGGCATTTTGTTTGAGTCCAAAAGTTGTATGTTAAGTTTTATCCCTAACTTATTTTTTTTAACACTTAGGGATAAGAAACTCATAAAAACAGCCACTTTTTTAGAAACTTCTAACAAGAACTTTGTATTTTTGCAAAAATTTTAGCATAGCAAAAAAATCCCCGCCAAAACATTTTGACAGGGATTGATTTTTTAGGCCAATAAAAGCAAGGGTGTTATTTTACAAGTTGCATACTCTTCACGACAACTGTTGCTCCCCATGATCTTCCTTTGATTGCATGGAGATGTGCAAAACCTTTATCCTTAACAATCTTTGCGAGGTCAATGATGTATGTTGTTGTACCGTCTCCATTATCAATTGTTGTTTGATATGCAGCAGTTTGGTC
>JAFYDK010000077.1 GCA_017544805.1 Bacteroidales bacterium
AATTTCGCTGATAAGAGCGTAACTGAAAACACCCGTGTTTCTTACCCGATCGATCACATTAAAAACGTAGTTAAGAAAGTTGCCGGCAAGAGTGCAGGTCCTGCTGCTAAGAACGTTATCTTCTTGTCTGCTGACGCATTCGGCGTATTGCCTCCGGTATCTATTTTGACTCCTGAACAGACACAATATTATTTCTTGTCAGGTTTCACCGCTAAATTGGCTGGTACAGAACGTGGTATTACCGAACCGACCCCGACTTTCTCGGCTTGTTTCGGTCAAGCATTCTTGGAACTCCACCCGACCAAATATGCTGAAGAACTTGTTAAGAAAATGCAGAAATCAGGTGCTAAGGCATACTTAGTAAACACTGGTTGGAACGGTACCGGCAAACGTATCTCTATTCCTGATACTCGTGGTATTATCGATGCTATCCTCGACGGTTCAATCTTGAAGGCTGAAACCAAAAAGATTCCGTTCTTCGATTTCGAAGTACCGACCGCTTTGCCGAAAGTAAATCCTGCTATCCTCGATCCGAGAGATACTTACGCAAATGCTTCTGAATGGGAAACTAAAGCTAAAGATTTGGCTGGTCGTTTCATTAAGAACTTTGCTAAATATACTACTAACGAAGCAGGTAAAGCTCTTGTTGCTGCTGGTCCTAAATTGTAGTAGAGTTTTTATTATATTTAGACATAGTTTACTTCGCGGTCGCCCCAGTAAAAGGGGCGGCCGTTTTTTTTGTTATTTTTTAAGAAATGGCAGTTTTTACTCCTCTAACGTTAATTAATTATTAATATTCTATTATCGGCATAATTTTTATATATATAATTAGTAATAATTAACCAAATTTTTTTAACTTTGCTATAAATTTTTTAACGCTATGAAAAGAATAAGTTTTATACTGGCATTTTTTTTATGTTTTACTGCTTTTGAAACTTTTGCACAGTTCGAATTGACGAGGGAAACATATAAGATTAACGTGAAAAATTTTCCCAAGTATTATGTCGAACCCTCTAATATGACGTACTGTTTTAAAATTCAACAAAACGGCGTAAAAAACTGTTTTGCAGATGATTATTTCAGAACGGAGCTCGATTTTCCGGAGGGTTGGAGTGAGATTGACAATGAGACTGATGCTTTTATGACAGTAACATTTTCGGTTTCGCCGATTTCGATTGTAACGTGTGATTTGAAAAACAAACGCACTGAAAAAATAGATTCTGCCGGTGATTTAAATGTCATGAACCATTTTTTCCCATCCATAAAATATACTTTCATCATGAAATGTGTTTTTAAATGCAAGTATGAAACATTTGAATGGACACCTTTTAACCGTCCCGGCGGAGCTCCGGCGGCTTCTAACGTTTACGATGTTAAAATAGATTTCCCGACCCGTGAAGAGGCTATGGAATATATTGAGCAAAGTAAAATTTCTATTCAGACGAGTATCGTCAGCTCTGCACTGAAAGACCTTGCAGTTGATATTCCGAAACTTTTTGCGGAGAGATTTTCCGATTATGACGGTAGCGAATATATTCCTATTCAATATCTTTTGGCAGATAAATGTCCTTATAAAACCGATATGCAGTCTATAAGACAGGGTATTAAAGCTGATATGAATAAAATAACGGTTTCTGACCCCGTGCTTTCGACCTCACCGAATATTGAACGATGGATTGAAAGGTTTCAGATGGTGGCTGCCGATATGGACGTAAACAAACCTGAACAGAAAAAAGCTAAAGAGGCAATGGTTAAAAATCTTGCTTATTTGTTTTATATTATTGAGGATTTTGAAACCGCTATGCGTTATGCTAATGTGTTGAGGGACACTTTTAAATCCGGAGATGCACCGCGTATAATGCGTATGATTAAGATGGTTCAGGATAAACTCGAAAAGTACGGTAAATCTTCCCGACATTATTAACAAAAAAATTACATTGCCGGATTAGGATTTGAAAAAAATTAACATATATTTGCAGCAGAAATTATTTAAAGTTTTTTTGACCCAATATGAAAGTTTTGAAATTCGGAGGAACATCGGTTTCCTCAGTTGAAACAGTTAAAAATATAAGTGAAGTTTTGAAGAAAACTTCTGAGCCTCAGATTGTTGTGTGTTCAGCACTCAGCAAGGTAACCAATATGCTTACCGAGGCTGCAGAGAAAGCTGCCGCTGCTGATGTGTCTTATAAAGAAATTTGTGCTCAAATCGAAAAACGCCATTATGATTTCATTGACGAACTCATTGCTAAAGAGCAACAAGGCGATTTGAAACAGACAATTCATAATAATATTGCAAGTCTTGAGAAAGTTTTGGAGGCTATTTATTTCCTTAATGAACTCTCTCAAAGAGCTTATTATATAATAGTAAGTTTCGGCGAAAAAATGTCTAACGCTATAATTTACAGATATTTAAGTATTCATAACGGTAGCGTTAATTATTTGGATTCGTCGCAAATTATTATAACGAGAACCGTTAATGGCAAAGAGCATGTAAACCGTTCGGTTACTTACAAAAATATTCAGGATAATTGGAACGAAAATTATAAAATTACCGTTGCTCCTGGTTTTATTTCCAGAAGTGAAAATGGTTATGCAACGACCTTGGGACGTGGCGGTAGCGACTATACTGCAGCTCTTTACGCAGCAGCTTTGGATGCTTCGCTTCTTGAAATTTGGACGGACGTAAGCGGCATTTATACTGCTGACCCCAGAAAAGTAAAAAATGCGCATCCTTTGGAAAAAGTTTCGTACAAAGAGGCGTTGGAACTTTCAAATTTCGGTGCTAAAGTTATCTATGCTCCGACGATTCAGCCGGTTTTGGAGAAAAATATCCCGATGGTTATTCTCAATACTTTCCGTCCTGATGATAAAGGTACTTTGGTAACTAACGAGACTGATAACTCTAAGACTATCAAGGCTTTCTCTACGATGGACAATATTGCAATGCTTTCATTTACCGGCACTGGTTTGGTTGGTAATAGCGGCATTGCGGGCAGATTGTTTTCGGCTTTGAACGATGTTAATGTCATCATTATTTCGCAGGCAAGTTCCGAAATCTCAATTTGTATAGTTATCAATGCTGACGATGCTCAAAAAGCTGTTGATGCTATTAATAGCGAATTCGATTTTGAAATCCGTAAAGGTACTATAAATAAGACTGTTGCAGAAACGGGTTATTCTGTTTTGGCAATGGTGGGCGAAGGTATGAAAAATGCTGCCGGTTTGACGGGAAGAGCATTTTCTGCTTTAGGCGAAAATGGTATCAACATTCACGTAATTGCTCAAGGCAGTTCCGAACTCAATGTTTCAATTGTTATTAAGAGTGAAGATTCTGAAAATGCGTTGAACGTTTTACACAAAGCATTTTTCAATTAATAAAGGACTTAATAAATGCGATATTTCAGTACAAGAGATAAAGGCTTAAAAGTATCTTTTGAACAAGCCGTTAAACAAGGTCTTGCTCCAAACAGAGGACTTTTTATGCCTGAAGAATATATAAAATTAGATACGGAATTTTGGGCTAATCTTTTTGACATGAGCCTTCCTGAAATCGGTTATCACGTGGGAAAGGGTTATGTCGGAGATGAAATTCCTGATGAAGATTTCAAAAAACTTTGCAATGAGGTTTTGAATTTTGACATTCCTCTTGTCAGAGTAAAGGATCAAGTTTATAGTCTTGAACTTTTCCATGGTCCGACTTGCGCTTTCAAAGATGTCGGAGCGAGATTTATGGCAAGATGTTTAGGATATTTTTCAAGTCGTAAAAACGAGAAAACTGTTATTCTCGTTGCAACCTCTGGCGATACCGGAAGTGCTGTTGCAAACGGTTTTTTGAACGTTCCCGGTGTTGATGTTATAATCCTTTATCCGAGTGGAAAAGTTAGTGAAATTCAGGAAAAACAACTTACGACCAACGGCGGAAATATTACGGCTTTGGAAGTAAACGGCGTTTTCGATGATTGTCAGGCTTTGGTGAAAACTGCTTTTTCTAAATTCGATACAAAAGGCAAATTTTCGCTTACCTCGGCTAATTCGATTAACATCGCAAGATTGATTCCGCAATCGTTTTATTACTATTACGCGGTTAAACAACTGAAAAGTTTTGAATCCGTAATTTGTGTTCCAAGTGGTAATTTTGGAAACATAACTGGTGGTATTTTAGCTTTGAAATCGGGCTTGAAGGTTAATCATTTTGTAGCGGCAACCAATGCTAACGATACCGTTCCGCAATATTTGCAAACTGGTGTTTACAAACCTAAACCTTCGGTTCAAACAATTTCTAATGCAATGGACGTAGGCGATCCGAGCAATTTTGAAAGACTTGACGAAATTTTTTCTCACAACAGTAAAAATTTTGCTTCGGTTATTTCAAGTTACAGTTTCTCGGACGAGGAAACCAAAAAGAAAATGAAGATGGTTTACTCTGAATACGGTTATACGCTTGACCCGCACGGTGCTGTCGGAATGTTAGGAATAGAAAAATATTTGAAGGAAAACGCAAGCGGTTGTCCGGGAGTATTTTTGGAAACTGCACATCCGGCAAAATTCCTTGATGTTGTAGAACAGGCTGTAGGCGTAACACCGGATTTGCCAGAAAACTTAAAAAAATGTCTCGGTAAGGAAAAAGTTTCAATCAAAATCGAAAACGATTACAAAGAATTGGAAAAAATACTTTCCGAACGTTATTTGTAAAGAAAAAAAATGAAAATATAAACGTTTGATTTTTAGAATTTTGTTTCTTGTAATATTTTTTTTGACAAAAAAAGTCTTGAAAAAGCAAAACAAAATTCTAAAAAAAACGTTTAAAAGTGTAAACGCTAATTTATAAAGTAAAATGTCGCAAACAAACGCAATGTTGGACAGACATATAGCATACGAACTTTATGAGCATATCCCGACCGACGGTTTGGAATATACTTATAGAGGCAACGTTAATTCTGATGTTGTGGAAAATATTCTTTCGCTTGCCGAAACTAATTTTGGTGATATGAAAGAAAAAGTTCTTGTCAGAAAGCGTGTTTACTTTATAATGGTGGAAAGTTTACAAAACATTACACGCCATCAGGAAATTGATGCTGACTCTTCTTTCGATCAATACGGACTTTTTATCATAAGGCGTGGGAAATTTGGTTACTATATCACCTCTGCCAATCTCGTTAAAAACGAAAACTGCGCAAAACTTCAGGAAAGAATCGACATTATTAATTCAAAAGATTCCGAAGAATTGAAAATGTTTTCGCGCGAGGTTTTAACCAACGGAAAATATTCCACTAAAGGTGGTGCCGGTTTAGGTCTTATAGAAATGGCTCGTAAATCTGGTAACAAGCTCAAATATTCTTTTGTTCCCACAAAATACGGCTATACAAGATTTTATATGCACATTGATATTTTGTTCAACAAAAAGGATATTGACAATCAAGATGCGTTGGAGGAAATCAAGCAGTATTCTTTGGACAAAATTTTCGATTTTCATTTAGGTCTTCAGAAATATCAGATTTTTTTGCATTATAGCGGCATTCTCAATCAAGAAAACCTTATTAATCTGATGAATATTCTTTCAAGGCAGATTAATGTTTCTAAAGCCTTAAAAACAAGGGTTTATTGCGTGATGATTGAGCTTTTGCAAAATATTCTGCTGCATGCTGACAGACTCTCTGACGAAAAACAAACGCATTGTTTCGGAATGTTTTTTATCCGTCAAGACAATGAACACCTCGTTCTTACGGCCGCAAATCATGTTTTGAACTCTAAAATTCCAAATCTTATTTCCATAATTGACTCTCTTAATGCTATTGATAGAGATGAACGCATTAGGATGGCTAAATCTCCTGGAAACAATTCAAAAGGTATTATTTCTATGCTCAACAAAAGCCGTCATAATGCAGAGTATAATTTTACGGATATTGGCGGAAATTATTCTTTGTTCTCGATTTCGGTTTTTTTGGATAAAGATCAGAACGTCGATATGAAATTGTAAGTTAGACTGTTAGAAAAAATATCAAAAAAAAATACATAAAAATTTTGGTATTTCGAGTAAAATACCTTAACTTTGCACCCGTAATTAAGAAACGCAGTTTGCATATTGTATTTAGGCCTCGTAGCTCAACTGAATAGAGCATTTGACTACGGATCAAAAGGTTGTGGGTTTGAATCCCGCCGAGGTCACATTTTTTTTCATTTTTTTTTGAAATTTATTAATTCGTTAAACATTGGTTTAGGCCTCGTAGCTCAACTGAATAGAGCATTTGACTACGGATCAAAAGGTTGTGGGTTTGAATCCCGCCGAGGTCACTAAATTTTTACGGCTGCTTAAAAAAAACTTTTTTAAGCAGCCCTTTTTTTATTTGGTTATGGACAAAAAAAGTGTTGTTAAAATAGGAGTTTTGTTTGTACTTGCCCTCGTGCTTTTGGTTTGGGGGCTGAGTTTCTTAAAAGGTGAAAATCTTTTCAAGACTCAAGATCATTATGTTGCCGTTTATAACAAATTGGACGGCTTGGCAGAAAGTAATCCCGTTTTGTTGAGCGGTTACAGAATCGGTTCTGTCGAAAAAATTGATTTTCAGGACATAAACAATTCTTTGAAAATCATTGTCAAGGTGAAAGTTAATAGCGGTTTCAATATGCCCAAAGGTACGATTTTGAAAATTGTCAGTGTTGATATTATGGGCACAAAGGGCATTGAGGTTATCAGACCTAAAAAATTTGACGGTTATCATAAAAGCGGCGACACTTTACAAGCTATGATTCAAGGCGGAATTATCGAACAGATTATGGACATGATTTTGCCGGTAAAAGACGATTTAGCTGATTTTATTTCTGTTACGGATTCTGTTTTGCACTCTTTGAACGCGCTTTTAACAGAAAAAAATGTCAAAAATTTAACTTCGGGAATCGAAAATTTGCAGGTTTTGTCCGAGCATTTAGCTTCTAATCTCGGTCATATTGACGGTATGATTTCCGATTTTAATAATTTGGGACGCACTTTAGCAAAAAACAGCGGAAATATCGACCGTGCAATCGGAAATTTCGCAGCCTTGAGTGATACTCTTAACGCATTGAATTTAGCTCAAACACTTTCGGAGGCTCAGACTGCCCTAAATAATATTAACACCGCGCTTGAAGTTGTAAATCGTGGGGATGGAACTGTTCAAAAACTTTTGACCTCGGATTCGGTTTATAACAATCTTGAACAATTGACATTGAAGGCAAACCGTTTGTTGGAAGATTTTGAAAAACATCCCAAAAAATATGTTAATCTTGCAATTTTCGGCGGAAAAGACAAAAGTTCTGACAAGAAGAAATAAAAAAAAAGTGCCGTATCTTTTCTTTAAAGAAACGGCACCAAAATTAACCAACCTAACCTAACTATTTCAAACTTTTACACTTACCATAAAATCAATTAATGTGCCAAAAAAAAATAAATTATGAAAATTTTGCTTCATGCTTGTTGTGCGCCTTGTAGTGCTCCTATTTTGGAAAAGCTTATGAATGAGGGTATTAAACCGGCGATTTTTTATTATAATCCTAACATTTTCCCTAAAGAGGAATATGAAATTCGCCGCAATGAATGTGAAAAATATTCTCAAAAATTGGGAATCGAAATGATTGAAGGACCATACGAACACGAAAAATGGTTGGAAGAAATTAAGGGGTTTGAGAACGAACCCGAAAGGGGAGGCCGTTGTTTGAGATGTTTTAAAATGCGGTTGAAACTTACCGCTAAAACCGCTCAGGAAAAAGGTTTTGACACTTTTGCAAGTACGCTTTCTTCTTCACGTTGGAAATCTTTGGAACAAATTGACGAGGCAGGTTTTTATGCGCAGTCTTTGGCTCAAAACGTTAATTATTTGGCAAAAAATTGGCGCAAAGGAGGTTTGCAACAGCGCAGAAACGAGTTGTTGAAAGAAAACGGCTTTTATAATCAACTTTATTGCGGATGCGAATTTTCGTTAAGATAAAATTAAAATTTTTTTGCTTTTCTGAAAAAAAATCATTTTCTTTGTGTGAAAATTTAACACTTAATATTCAATTTTTTTATCAGATGAAAAAACAGTTATTTTTAGGTGCTTTGGCGTTGTCATGCGTATTATCGACAAACGCTCAAAATCAGCACGTTATGGAGGTTAATACCTCGAAACAAGGGGCGTCGGTTCAACCGACAATGTACGGTATTTTTTTCGAAGACATTAATTATGCTGCTGACGGCGGTCTTTATGCTGAAATGGTGAAAAACCGTTCGTTTGAATTTCCTCAAAATCTTATGGGTTGGCGGACTTTCGGCAACGTTGAAGTCAAAGATGACGGACCTTTTGACAAAAATCCTCATTATGTGCGACTTCGTTACGCCGGTCATCCTCACAAACACACAGGAATCGAAAATGAAGGATTTTTCGGAATTCCTATTAAGGAAGGTGAAGAATACAGATTTTCTGTTTGGGCAAGGTGTCCTGAAGGCGGAAAATCAACTATTCTTGTTCAAATCGTAGACAATGCTTCGATGGGTGAGACTCAAGAACAAGAGGTTTGTTACGTTGATGTTGAGGGAACTCAATGGAAAAAATACACGGCTAAATTCAAAGGAAAAGTTACAAATTCGAAGGCTTCGATGCGAATTTTCTTGCGCGGTTTTGACAAACAACCTATCGTTACAACCGACCTTGAACACGTATCTCTCTTTCCTACTGACACTTGGAAAGGTAGAGAAAACGGTATGAGAAAAGATTTGGCTCAGGCTCTTTACGATATGAAACCGGGTGTTTTCCGTTTTCCGGGCGGCTGTATCGTTGAAGGTACGGATTTGGAAAGCCGTTATCAGTGGAAAAATTCGGTAGGTCCGGTTGAAAACCGCAAGCTCAACGAAAACCGTTGGCATTATACTTTTGATTTCAGATTTTATCCTGACTATTACCAAAGTTACGGTTTGGGATTTTTTGAATTTTTCCAACTTTGTGAGGATTTCGGTTCAGAACCTTTGCCGGTGATAAGTTGCGGTCTTGCGTGTCAGTTTCAGAACGAGAACAAAGAGTTTGGTAAACCCGACATGGAGGCGCATTGTTCGATGGATAATTTGCAGCCGTATATTCAAGACGCTTTGGATTTGATAGAGTTTGCAAACGGTGACAAGTCAACGAAATGGGGAAAAGTCCGCGCTGAAATGGGACATCCCGAACCTTTCAATTTGAAATTTTTAGGTGTTGGAAACGAACAATGGGACTACAAGGATAATCCTGTTTTCACCGAAAGATTGAAGAAATTTTCTGACGCTATCCGTGCTAAATATCCGAATATCAAGTTAATAGGAACTACAGGACCTGATTCGGAAGGCGAAAAATTCAATATGTTGCAACCCAAAATGAAAGAAATTGGCGTAGACCTTTACGACGAACATTTTTACAGACCTGAATCGTGGTTTTTGGATTCTGTAAACCGTCATCGTTATGACAATTATGACAGAAAAGGTCCGAAAATTTTTGCGGGCGAATATGCTTGTCACGGAAAAGGTAAAAAATGGAATCATTTTGAAACTTCACTTCTTGAAGCCGCTTTTATGACGGGAATCGAGAGAAATGCTGACGTTGTTCACATGGCAACATACGCGCCTTTGTTTGCTCATGTTGAAGGTTGGCAGTGGAGACCCGATGCTATTTGGTTTGATAACTTAAATTCCTTTAAAACAGTGTCTTACTACGTTCAGCAAATGTATTCTTTGAACAAAGGCACTAATGTTTTGCCGCTTTTGATGAACAAAAAAGTTGTTGCGGGCGACAAAGACCAAGACGGACTTTTTGCAAGTGCGGTTTTGGACAACAAGGAAAACGTTGTTATCGTAAAAGTTGTTAATACGAGCAAATCTTCACAGGCTATCAAATTGAATTTGAACGGTTTGAAAGGTAGCCATGATGTTGAAACCATAACGCTTGTTTCTTCTGATATGGATGCTGACAATTCACTTGAAAATCCCAGCAGAATTACTCCGCAAAAGGGCTCTATGAAGGTTTCAGGTGCAAAAGTTGCCGTTTTGGAAGATAATGTTCCGGCAATGTCATTCAGAATTTACAGAATCAAGAAATAATAGTTGCAAACGGGGGGAGACCCCCGTTTTTTTTAGAAAAGAACAATGAGGATAGTATTTTCGTTAATAGTTTTGTTTTGTGTTTCATGTTCTATCAGCTTTAATAATTTTGTGCAAGTAGTTGATACTGAGTATTTTTATGAAAATATTTGCAGTATTGACACCGCACTGAAAGATTTTAAAGTGATAGGAGAGAAGCCGCATATTTGTTTTTTTTATGACGATTATGTTGTAAATTGCGAAAAACAAGCAAAAATTTTTAATGAAGTAGCTTCAAAATATTCTCCGTATATGAATTTTTATGCGGTGAATGTTTCAGAAAATGCTGTTTTGGCAGAAATTTTAACTATCTCTCATGGAGAAAAATTGCCGCAAATCGGGATTTTTCCGCCTAAACGTCAGTTTGAAATCATTAAATGCAACGGTAATCTTATGGATTACAATACGTTGTCGCAATATTTGGAAAATACTTTCGGAATAAGTGGTTTGTGATTATGAATTTTTTTACAGAGGTTGAAATCGGAAAATCGGAAATCAAAATCGATTACAATTCCAAAATTGTATTTATCGGTTCGTGTTTTGCGGAAGATATTAGTGCGTATTTTGAAAATGCCAAATTTCAAGTTTTGAAAAATCCTTCCGGCATTCTTTATAATCCGCTGTCAATTAGGGAGATGATAAAAAATGTTTTGAATAAAAAGCGGTACGGGGAAAATGATTTTTTTTATAGCGGAGAGCTTTATAATTGTTATGATTTTCACGGAAGGTTTTCTCATGGAGATTTGTTTACGGCAATAAATCAAGTGAATGAGAGTTTTGAAAAGGCATACGTTTTTTTCAAGGAAGCGGACGTTTTTTTTATAACGCTTGGCTCGGCGTTTGTGTATTTTCTTAGAGAAAATTCTATGCCTGTTGCTAATTGTCATAAACAGAATCCGAATGTTTTTTTTAGGCGGTTGATAACAGTGGACGAGGTGCAAAATGCTGTTAATGAGATAGTTGAAACGATTCATAAAATTAATTCTAAGGCGCGGATAGTTTTTACGGTGAGTCCTTTGAGGCATTTTAGGGACGGTGCGCACAACAATAATCTCTCGAAATCTACGTTGCAGTTGGGTACAGTTTTTGTTGAGAAAAGTTATGAGTTTGTTGAATATTTTCCGTCTTTTGAGATAGTAATTGACGAACTTAGGGATTACCGTTTTTATGAAAAAGATATGATTCATTTGTCAGAAGTTGCGCGCGAGTATATTTGGCAAAAAATAAAGCAAACTTATTTTTCTGACAATGTATCTTTACAGGTTGAACGTGTTGAAAAGTTCATGAAATCGGTCAATCACAAGATAGAAAATCCGTTTTCTTTGGCCTCAAAGACCTTTTGTAAACGGAATATTTTTTTAGCAGAGAGTTTAGAGTCTGAAATTCAGGGTCTTAACCTCGAAAAAGAAAGAAAATATTTTTTAGAATTTTGTTGAAAATTCAAAATGAAAGTATTAACTTTGTTCAACCAAAATATAGAAAACTATGAAAACGAAATATATTTTATTTACGATAATTTTCTCTTTTGTCCTTGGTCTGAAAGGTTGGGGGCAAGGATATACAATATCAAATACTTCTCCTACTGTAGTTTATGGAAATAAACTTTCTGATGATTTGACAATCACGGCTAATTTTACCGGAACGGGTACAATTGAAGACCCTAATGGTAGCATAGATAATATTTCTTCTGTTTCTAATGGTTTAAATATTGTAACTAACAACAATATTATTAGCGATGGTATTTATACTTTCAGAGGGATAAAAAGTAATGGTGGTAGTGTTGGATCTATGCCGGTTTACGTTTCACTTTCTCCGCGCATGATAAAAGTTGATCCTATAGCCCCCGGTTTTATAGTTGAGAAGGAATATGACGGAACGACTGATGGCGTTTGTGACGCAGACGAAATAACTGAAGGTGATAAGATATATAAAAAAGTTAATTTTAGTTATTGTGATGCAAGTGGAAATATTGATGAAACTAAGCCTGCTATCGTTGGTGACGATAAAGTTTATATCGAAATTAAAAGTATAAAATATAAAAACAAAGATGTTGAGTTTAATACAGACGGAACGATTAGTAGTGAGAAAGAAGTAGAGGTCGAGTATGGTGATTTATTGGTAAAAGAAGGAAATTATGGTTGTCTTGATGTTAATAAAAAAGTAACATATAAAGTTGGTAAAATTACACAAAAAAAAGTATCTCCTATATTGGCTAATTATGAAAAAGAAAAGGTCTATAACAATGACGCAACAGTAAAAGGTGCAGAGAATACGAATTATGTTGATTTATCGGGTTTAGCTCTCGGTGATGAAAATATTAGAGCAGCTGCATCATATCAGTATTCTGATGCAAAAGTTTTGCGTGATGCTAATGGTAATGTTGAAAATAATCCTATAACTATTTCTGTTGAACTTGGAAAAACACCAGATGAAAAAAATTACATTTTGAATTATGCAACTACCGATCCTGATTTGCAAGTAACTGGAAATGGAACTTCTAAATTGACTATTGTTGATAATGGCGGTAAGATTAAACCTATACAAGAATCTATAAGTTGGACTGATAAGATAAAAAGTAAGAAAATTACTCAAAGTGGTAATAGTTATTATGAAATTTCAGCATACGGCATGACAATTGAAGAAGCTATCGGTGCTTCAATCGTATCTAACAATAGTTTTGATAATGAGTATACTTATAGTTATACTTGTAATGGAAATTCTGTTAATATTGCTAATACGGTTTTAGAAGTTGGTGACTATACATTGAAAGTCGTTTGTACACCTAATAACCCAAATTTTGAAACGATAGATAGCGAATTGAATTTTAGGGTTTTAAATGTATTGAATATGTGGTATGATCCTTCGGGATCAAATTCAGGAATGTATGGTGATGTACAAATTGGCGATGGTGGAATTGAGTGTAAACCGCGAATAGATATTTCAGGAACGGGTGCTGATTTGGAGTGTACATATTATATTAAGAAGGATGGCGAAACGGAATATAAAAAAATTGATATAAACGGTGAAGATAATATTCCATATGTAGGAAATTATTATTTGAAATGTGAAGTTGTAGATAAAAATAATTTTTTTACCAGTATTGATGTAACTCCGCTTGAACTGGCTTTGTCAGTTACTCCGAGAAAAATTACGATAAAAGAACCTGTAATAAAAAAATCTAAACCTTATGACGGAACCTCTGATGTTATAATCGAAGAAGGTGTTAGTTTTAATGGAATTTTGGTTAAAGACGAGAGTAAAATTTCTATTAGCACTTATGGTAATTATTATCAAAATGATGAAGAAGTTTCAAATGCAGGTAGTAATTATGTGATGTTGATAAAAGCAGAGTGCACTGCCGATGCTGAACTCATGGCTAATTATCAAATAGTTACAGATAAGGCAATTTTTGAAAATGGTGTTAAGTATTATGAGGGAGTAATAACCAAATGTCCTGTCAAGGTTAAGTTTCAGGATTATGTCAAAGAGTATGGTGAGTCAGCAGTAAACAAAGATATTTGTGCAACCCTCGAACCTGTTATCATACAGAATAAAGAATATCAGCTTAAGAATTACGCATTTGAATATCATACTGATAATAGTTCAGTTTGGTGGAAAGATAATGAGATGATTGATGTTGGAGAATATGATATAAAGGTGAGTGTAAAATTTACTGATGCAGAGGCAATTAATTTTGCACAAGCTTTTGAAAATTACAACGAAACACAACATCATGTTAAAGTTACTCCTAAGACACTGACTCTTAGCGATTTAGGAATTGCAGATAAAATTTATGACGGAGAAAAAACAATTCATGAAGAGCAAATAAAGGATCCTGAATTGTTTGGTGTTATTGATGGTGAAGATGTAGAACTTGAGCGTGCTTCAACACCGGAATATCCTTCTGCTGAAGCTCAACTTTATAAAAATATTCCGGTTGAATATCAAATCATTGGTTCTCAAGCCAAGAATTATCAGTTAGATGCAAATGGTGCAAAGCAGATAACGCTTTATGCTGATTCTAAAATTACGATATTCGAGTTTGAGTACAATATACAACACGACGAACAGGGAGTCTATCAATTAGTCTACGGAAATTCAGTCTTGGGTGAAGATATAAAAGTTATAAACCCTCTTGACGAAAATCAAGTTATTGAGTATTGGATTAGTGATATTAATAAGACGGGGGATATGTTGACTCCGAGAACTGATCCAAGACTTGTTACTGTTCGTCTTACGCAGTTCGGTATCCTTGTTAAGAGCGAGGAGATAAAAATTTATGTGGATAAGTTAAAGCTTATTCCTTCCGAACCGGAGATTTCTCATGTGAAATATTATGACGGAACCTCCACTGTAAAATTGACAGGTTCAAAAAGTACTTTTATAAATCGTGTCGGTGATGATGATGTTTTTGTGAGAACTCAGACTCAGACATACGATTCGCCTGATATTGCCTCGGGCAAAACTATAAACGTAGTCTTTGAAACTTACGGCGGTGATTGGCAGAGTAAATATTATCCGCCTGATAATATTGTTTATACTGATGGTGTAATTACTACACCCGATATTGATTTTATATCTTTGGGTGTTACGGCAAACGGATATTGTGAAAATGAATCGGTTACTGTAACCTTTGACGTTATCAGCGGTATGCCACTGACCTATACGATTTTGTTTCCTGAAGAAGCAAAGGATATTGGTTTTAAGGATATTGTAGAGGAAAAACTGCCCGGTGTTTTTGGACCGATGTCAGTTCAATTCCCTGTGCCTGAGGGAGTTTCTGCCAACGAGTTTGAATGTGAAATCATCTTGTATGATGCTTACGGAAAATCCAAGAGCGGAAGATTTAAATTCGTTTTGAATTATTCGGGAAGTGTTATGCTTTCTAAATTCAACGATGTCGTGGCGATTAATAATTATGAAGGGCTATTCTATAATTACCAGTGGTATAAGAACGGAGAAATTTTGGAAGGTGAAACCAAGCAATTTTTCAATGACTTGCCATGTCTTTACGGAAGTTATAGTGCTGAAATTACGATGATTGACGGAAGAAGAGTTTGGGTTTGCCCTGTCTTTTATGATAAGCGCTCAGAAATTTCAAAGTCTGCTGTAGTTTCCAAAGTGAATGTTTATCCTAATCCTGCCCGGGTTATGGAACCGATTACCGTGGAGCTTGTCGGGGTGCCCAACTTAGAAGCCTTGAAGCCGGTAATATATGTGTATAATTCTTTGGGTACTTTAGTTGATAAAATTACAAATGCAGTTGATATAAATTATCTTAATCTTTCCAAAGGAAATTACACGGGAGTTGTTTTTCTTGGTAACGTTAGGCTTACTTTTAAGTTAATTGTCAGAAATTAGAGATTATGAAAAAGGTATTATTATTATTTTTCTTGACTTTGTTTGTCTTTGCCTCGGCAAGCGCACAACGCAAGAAAAAAGATACTTTAAATATTTGTCGTCCGGGAAGTTATGTACTTTGCGATTTAGGCGGCGGTTTGCATACTATGAATTACTCTCTTGATGGTTACGGGCGTAAAACTCCCGGTTTCGGAGGGCTTTTCAGAGTAGGTTATCGTTATTTTTTGGAAAACGGTTTCGGTGTCGGTATTGATTTGAACTTCAGATCATACGGTTCTAACGGTGAATTCAACTATACAAACGCAATTGAAGGTGCTATTGATACTGATAACGAAGTTTATGAGCACAGAACATATTACGCTTATTTGAAAGAAAGACAAAGACAAACCATGATAGGTATTCCTATCGGTGTGTATTATCATCATAAATTAGAGAAAAAATTGAAAATCGGTGGCGGTATAGGTGCTTTAACACAGTTTGTCGCATTTGATAAGTTCAAAACACGGGCTCATTATGTTGAAACAAGAGGTTATTATCAGCAATACCGTCTTGAACTTTTTGATATGCCGCAGCATTATTTTTATAAGGATGACAATTTTTCAGGACATTACAATTATAAACCCTCGTTTGGTGCTTTTTTGGAGTTTGACATAATGTATGTCTTGAATCCGAGATTGGATTTGAATTTTGGATTCTATTCGACATACGGCTTTAATAATCAGAAAGATACGTACAATAATTATCAATTCGACCCTGATTGTATGTCGCCTGATGCTTATCAAAATCCTATTTACAACGGTGTTTTGGCATCTAATGTTGTTGATAAAATTCATCCGCTTTCATTGGGTTTGATGGCGGGTGTGAGATACCGTCTTGTCAGCTCACCGAAGAACAAAATTCCGGATGAAGAGAAACCGAAGAAAGAAAAAACCGAGAAAGAGAAGAAAGACAAAAAGGATAAACCAGGAAAGGACGAAAAGAACAAACCTGACAACAAGCCTGAGATTGATTCTACGGATTATGTTCCGCCTATTATTATCGAAGATGACGATGATGATAACGGCAGCTTGGTTCCCAAACGTGAGGAGAATCCGAAGAAGGACGAACAGCCTAAGGTTGAGGACGAGCCGAAGAAAGAGGACGAACAGCCTAAGGTTGAGGACGAGCCGAAGAAAGAGGACGAACAGCCTAAGGTTGAGGACGAACCTAAGAAAGAGGACGAACAGCCTAAGGTTGAGGACGAACCTAAGAAAGAGGACGAACCTAAGGAAGAGTTCAAAGAGCGGACATTTGTTGCCGTTAATTTCGACTTCAACAGGGCGGACATTAAGACTAAATTCGCAAACAATAAGATGTTTGACGATATTGCCGAGATTGCAAAGGAATATCCTGAGGCTAAGATTAAAATCGTGGGTCATACTTGCGACATCGGTACGGCAGAACAAAATGATGCTTTGGGCTTGAAACGTGCTGAATCGGCTAAAGAATTGCTTGTAAAACGTGGTATTAGTCCTGATAGAATTATTTGTGAATCAATGGGTTTGAGGAAACCTTTGGTTCCGAATACTTCAGAGGCGAACAGAGCTAAAAACCGTCGTATAGAAATAATAATAACACAATAACGATTTAAAACACAAATGGAAAACTTATTTGCAAAAAACACTTTGGTTGTAAACCAAAAATTTACTGTTCTTAACAATCAGTATCAAGTGCTTGATGCTGAGGGCAAAGAAATTGGTTTTATTCAGGAAAAATCTTCGTTGGGAAGAACTCTTTTGCAGTTTATTGTTTCAAAGAAAATGCTTCCCTTTGAATTAAATATTCTTGATGAATCAAAAAATGTTATCGCTTCGATTACAAAGGGCGTAACATTTTTTATGGCGAAAATCACGGTTAAAAACTCTAAAGGCGTAGAGATTGCGAAAATTGCTCAAAAATTTTCGTTGAAACCTAAGTTTGAAATTACCGATATGCAGGGCAATAAAATCGCTGCTATTGAGGGTGATTGGTTTGCATGGGATTTTCACATTACCGATTCTAAAGGAACTGAAATCGGAACGGTTTCAAAGAAATGGGGCGGACTTGTGAAAGAAATCTTCACCGATTCTGATAAGTACGTTGTTAATATTTCGGATTCTCTTACCGAGGAAAATCAGCGTATCGCAGTTCTTTCTACCGCTGTCGTTATCGATATGATTTTGAAAGAACAGAACAATTAATACAAAAAAAGGTTGCTTAAAAAAAAGCAACCTTTTTTGTTTTTTATTGAACAATTATTTTGCGAAAAAATCTTCAAAAAGATTGATTGTTTTTTCGATACCTTCGCTTATCTCTGAAAGCAAAATATATTCATCGGCGGTGTGCGAACGGTTGCTGTCGCCGGGTCCCATTTTAAGACTTGCGTACGGCATTACAGCGCGGTCTGAAGTCGTTGGTGAGCCAAAAAGTTTGAAACCTTTAGCCTTGGCAAGTTTTATCAGAGGGTGATTTTCGTCGATGTGTGAAGATTTCAATTTGAAAGAACGGGGTTTTACTTCCGTATCTTTGTTCGGAATGTTAGCCTTAATAATGTCCAAAACCTCTTGATGCGTATATTTTTCCGTGATTCTGATATCAACCATGAAACTACATTCGGAAGGAATTACGTTGTGAAGCGTTCCGGCATTAATTCCCGTAACGGTGCATTTAACGTCGCCGAGCCATGGAGAGGTCTTTTCAAATTTATAATTTTTAAGCCAATTAATATCTTCTAACGCCTTGTAAATCGCATTTATGCCTGTGTTGCGGGCTGCGTGTCCTGTTTTGCCTTTTGCTATGCAATCGAGGACTAAAATGCCTTTTTCTGCAACTGAAATTTCCATACAAGTCGGCTCGCCTACAACTGCAAATTCTATTTCAGGAAGTTTTCCCAAAATGCTTTGAACGCCGTTGTCGCCGGAATTTTCTTCTTCAGCCGTTATCGCAACTATCAGATTGTAAGGAAGTTGCTCTTGATTATAAAAATAAAGAAACGTCGAAAGGAGATTAATTGCCGCTCCGCCCGCATCATTGCTGCCTAAACCATACAAAACTCCGTTTTCAACATCGGGACTGAACGGGTCGCGCGTGTATGTTTTAGCGGGCAAAACAGTGTCGTGATGCGAATTGAAAAGTATCGTGGGCTTGTTTTCGTCGAAATTTTTGCTGATTGCCCATACATTGTTCAGATGACGGTTTACTTGAGCTACACCGTGCGATTTTAGATAATTGAAAATTAATTCTGCCGTTTTGTCTTCGTTTCTTGACACGGAAGGCGTCTTGATAAGATTTTTCAAGAGTTCGATGCCCTCTAAGGTCAGTTTTTCTGCTAAAGATTTTTCTTTCATAATTCTAACATATTTTTTTCTTAGGGCAAATTTAGAATTTTTTTTAATAAAAAACTCTTTTTCGATCTTTTTAGTCTTAAATTAATTGTTAATTAACCTTTTGGCGAATTAAAAATTTCTTAAATAATTCTAAAAATAGGTTAAATATTGTTTCTCTATCTTTGCGCTCTGAAAATGTAAAAAAAAATAGTAATTGTGGAAAACGTTTTTAAACCGAAATTCTTCTCTGTTTTGAAACAGGGTTATACCAAGCAGATGTTTAAAGCAGACTGCATGGCGGGTCTGATTGTAGGTATTGTGGCTTTACCTCTTGCAATTGCTTTTGCAGTTGCCTCCGGTGTCAGTCCCGAAAAAGGACTTATAACGGCTATTGTTGCCGGATTTATTATCTCGTTTTTGGGCGGTAGTCGTGTTCAAATCGGCGGTCCTACGGGTGCTTTTATCGTTGTTGTGGCAGGTATTGTTAATACTTACGGATTGTCAGGATTGATGATTTCGACGATGCTGGCGGGTATTTTTCTTGTCTTGTTCGGACTTTTGCACATGGGCAGCGTTATCAAATTTATTCCGCATCCTTTGGTTGTAGGTTTCACCTCAGGTATTGCCTTGACGATTTTTTCAACCCAAGTAAAAGATGCTTTAGGTCTTGCGATTGCTGACAAAATGCCTGCTGATTTCAGCGGAAAATGGGCTGTAATGCTTTCTAACTTATCTTCCGTAAACGTTTACGCACTTGTTTTGACGGTAATTACAATATTGATTTCGGTATTTTTTGTTAAAATTACTCCGAAAGTTCCGGGTTCGTTTGTTGCGATAATTGTGGTTACGGTTTTGGCAGCGGCTTTTGATATGCCTGTTACGACAATTGGTACGGTTTTCGGCGAAATTCCTTCAACTTTTTCCATTGAATTTCCGGGTTTTGACTTTTCTAATATCGCAAGTTATGTAGGTCCGGCTTTAACGATTGCCGTTTTGGGTGCAGTTGAATCATTGCTTTCAGCTGTTGTTGCCGACGGTATGATCGGTGGTAATCACAGAAGCAATACAGAACTTATCGCTCAAGGTATCGCTAATATCGCATCCCCGATTTTAGGCGGTATTCCGGCAACGGGTGCTATTGCAAGGACGGCTACTAATGTTAAAAACGGCGGACGTACTCCCGTTGCAGGTATTGTTCACGCTATTACATTGCTTTTGATAATGTTGTTTTTCGGAAAATGGGCGACACTTATTCCGATGTCTTGTTTGGCGGGCGTTTTGATTGTGGTTAGTTACAACATGAGTGAATGGAGATCTTTCGTTTCTATTTGCAAAGGTTCTAAATATGACACGATAATTCTTGTGGTAACGTTTTTACTTACGGTAATCGTTGATTTGACGGCTGCTATTGAGGTCGGAATGGTTTTGGCAGCATTGCTTTTCATGCAGAGAATGGCATCACAGAGCGAGGTTATCAGCCTTCAGAGAAATTCCGGCGATCCGTTAGAGAATTATTCAAACTTGCCAAAAGGTATTGAAGTTTATGAAATCAGCGGACCTTTCTTTTTCGGTGCCGCTAAAAAATATCGTGAAACTCTTCGTCAGTTCGGAAATGAGGCCAAAGTTTTGGTAATAAGAATGAGGCACGTTCCGTTTATGGACGCAACCGGCGCAAGAAATTTCAGCGCGGTTTTGGACGATTTAAAGGAAATTAATGTAAAAGTAATTCTTTCTGGTGTAAACGATTCAGTTTACAAGGAACTCAACAAAACGGGTCTTATCGAAAAACTTAACAGCAGAAATGTTTGTCCTAATTTCGATTTGGCTTCCGAGAGGGCAAAAGTCGTTTTGAGCGAGTTGGAATTGCAAACTAATAATCAAAGTTCATAGTATTTTAAGGTTAATATTTTGTGTACTGCATTGCGTTTTTTCGGGTATTAAAAAACGTAATGCAGTTTTTTTTTATAATTTTGCATCCGGACTAATTTTGATAAAAAATGATAAACAAAAACGAACTTTTAGAAAGATTTTTAAGGTATGTGAGGGTTTGGACGACCTCTGATTCCTTGAAGGCGGATTCAGGACAATGTCCTTCGACACCCAATCAGTTCGATTTGGCACGAATCCTTGAAAAAGAATTAAAACAGCTTGGTTTTCAAGGTGTTACTGTAAATGATAAATGTTTTGTTTACGGTTTTTTGCCCTCTAATGAAGGTTATGAAAACAAGCCTTCCGTAATGTTTCTTTCTCATCTTGACACCTCGGAAGATGTTTCGGGCAAGGATGTAGAGCCGATAGTTTGGAAGGAGTTTGTTGATGACAAGATAATTTTGCCTTCGGGTCATTTTATTGAGGGTGCGGAGTTGAAGTCGGCAATCGAAAACCATGAAACGATAATCACTTCAAACGGCGAAACTTTGCTCGGTGCTGACGATAAAGCGGGAATTGCCTCTATAATGACGGCGGCTGATTATTTGCAATTGCATCCCGAAATTAAACACGGAAAAATCGAGGTTGTTTTTTCTCCTGACGAAGAAACGGGACATTCCATGGACAATGTTCCTTTGGAAATGATTTCTTCGAAATCGGCTTATACGGTGGACGGCGGTCATATCGGCGAAATCGAAATTGAATGTTTTAACGCTTATAAATCTTTGATAACATTTTTCGGAAATGCTGTTCATACGGGTTTGGGACGCGGAAAACTTGTTAATGCCGTAACGATGGCGGGCAGTTTTTTGAGCAATCTTCCCCGACACGAGGCTCCTGAAACAACTGACGGTTATGAGGGATTTTTTGCGCCGATGGGTGTTGAAGGTTCTATGGAAAAAGCTGAAATTACCGTTTTGTTGAGGGATTTTACGGAAAGCGGTATGGAGTTGAAGAAACGTCAGATTGAGGCTTTGGCTAATGTTACTGCGCTTAATTTCGGCGGAAAAGTTGAAGTTAAACACGTTTTTCAATACGCTAACATGAAACCGGAAATGGACAAAAATCCGAGGGTCGTGATAGATTTGATTAATGCTTGCAAGGAGGCGGGTGTTGCACCGAGAATTGTTCCGATTCGCGGCGGTACGGACGGTTCGCGTTTAACGCAAAACGGTATTCCTACGCCGAATATTTTTACGGGCGGACATAATTATCATTCACGCACGGAATGGTGTTCGCTTGAACAAATGGAAAAAGCGGCTGAGGTGATTGTTAATATCGTAAAAGCGAAATAATTAAAAATAAAAAAATCGGTTGGCAAGAAAAGAAACCAACCGATTTTTTTTGTTTTGGTACCCGGAACAGGACTCGAACCTGCAAACCTCGCGGCACTAGAACCTGAAACTAGCGCGTCTACCAATTTCGCCATCCGGGCAGATAAAAAATTACTTTTTTTTTGATTTTTTGCGCTGCAAATTTAAAAAATTTTTTTTAATTTTTAAATCAAATTTTAAGAAAAAAATCAAAAAAAAAATGGGAAATTTATTACAGCCTAATTATCAGTTTCTTAGTAGCGGTGAAAAAGCTATTTTGTACACGATTTCATTGCTGCCTGAAAAAATGTATTCTGCTAATTATATCTTCAAAGTTTTCGGTCTGAATCACGATTCTAAAGAGGGCGTTGAATTTTTTGATACTTTGCACGGTTTAACGGCAAAGGGTTGGTTGAATTTTTCAAAAGGCAATTATCAACTCAACGGAGTCAAAAAAAAGTTGCTTTATTCTTTCCGTCTTCCCGATTTTCATTATTTCAGACGGTTGGCAAAAAACGTTACGAACTTTTTTTCAAGGTATAATAACATCGAAAAAATTCCTGCTGAGGTTCTTGAAAATCAGGAACAGGTTGCCGTTAATATCCTTGATAATATTTTAAGACCGACAAAACAAATTGCGGTTTTAGCGAGAAATCTTTCTAATTATTATAAACGCAAAAAAGCCGTTTATCAAGCTTTCAAATATTCTGCATTAGCGGTTGAAATGCAAAAAGAACTTGACGACAAGGACGATGATTTGTGCTGTTGTTTAGCCGAAAGAGCCTCGCTGCTTTATTCCATGAAAAAATACAAAGAGGCAATAATTGACGCTTTGCATTGTTTGACACTTTGTATGGAAGGCGATTCAATGAAAAAATACTGCTCAAGGCAGCTTTCTTTAGGAATTTTGGCAGCCTCTTATGAAAAGACAGGAAATTATGACTTGTCGTTTAAATACGCTTTAAATGCCTTAAAATTGGGTAGAGAACTCAAACTCTCGGCAACCTTGCAGCAGTGGCTTAGTTATTATAACGCAGGAATTTCATTTTTTAGGAACAGAAAGTTTTCTGATGCGTGGCTTTGTATCGTAAAGGCATACGCAGAGTTTTGCGACGAAAAAAGCAAAAAACCGGCTTTTTTTTCAAAATTGAATTTCCGTAGAATTTTTTACGAGTTCGTTTACAGATTTTGCAGACTTTTTTAGAAATAAAAAAGAGGTTGTCGTTTTTATGGCAACCTCTTTTTCTGTTAAGAATATTTTCTTAGTGTATGAGTGAAAATTTTTTGCCTATCGGAAATACCTTTTTGTTAGAATAAACAATTTGGTTTTTGCGCATGGCGTTTTCATACTTATTAGATTCGTTTTTACTCTTAATTTCTGACTTGATTTCAGCTTGATTGTCAGTAATCGTATTCAGAGTATCCAACTCTTCGTAAATTGAATTTTCGCTCTTAAATTCGGGAACGATTCTTTTCATCATGGCAACAATTTTCATGTTGTCTTTGGTTTCTGTCATGGCGATAAGTTCGTTTACTTGTTCCGAAACTTTTGGAAAATCGTATTCTCGAACCTTTGCGACCATGATTTGAGAGTGATTGGTCGGAAGAGTTTTTTCTTTGTCGTTGAGTACCTCTTCGTAAAGTTTTTCGCCGGGTCTGAGTCCGGTGTAATGAATCTGAATGTCCCTGCCTAAAGTAAGGCCGGAGAGTTTTATCATTTTCTTTGCCAAATCAATGATTTTAACGGATTTACCCATGTCAAAAACGAAAATTTCGCCGCCGTTGCCGAGTGTTCCCGCTTGCAATACCAATTGACAAGCCTCTGGAATGGTCATGAAAAATCTCGTAATTTCGGGGTGTGTAACCGTTACGGGACCGCCTTTTTCGATTTGAGCTTTGAAACGGGGAATTACGCTGCCGTTGCTGCCCAAAACGTTTCCGAATCTCGTTGTGATAAACTGCGTGGGAAACATCGAATTGAGCGATTGAGTATAAATTTCGCAAATTCTTTTTGAACAACCCATCACGTTTGTCGGATTTACCGCCTTGTCGGTTGAAATCATAACGAATTTTTTAACACCGTATTTTACAGAAAAATCCGCTAAAAATTTCGTTCCTCTTACGTTGTTGGCAACTGCCTGAGACGGATTATTTTCCATCATCGGTACGTGTTTGTAAGCTGCCGCATGATAAACAATTGAGGGGCGGAACGTTTCAAAAGTCCACGTAAGACGCGTTTTGTCGCAAATGCTGCCGATTACGATTTCAAAATTATCGAAATTGAGTTTTTCCTTTAATTCCAATTCCAAATCATAAAGCGGTGATTCTGCTTGGTCGAAAACGATAATTTTGTGAGGATTGAAACGAGTGAGCTGACGGACGATTTCGCTACCGATACTGCCTGCTGCACCTGTTACGAGAACGGTTTTGTTCAAAATATCTTTTCTGATTTTATCCTCTTCCAAATGTATCGGATCGCGTTCCAAAAGGTCTTCGATTCTGATGTTTTTGATCTGTTTGAAACTGAGTTCACCGTTAATCCAATTGTTAACGGTAGGAGTGGACATCACTCTTACGTTGTTGGAAAGACACCAGTCAATAATATCTTTTCTCTTGGATTTGCTCGGTGTGTTGCCAGCAAAAATAAGATTTGTAACATCGTATTTTTTTACGATTTCGTCCAACATTTCAGGCGGATAGATTTTTACGGCGTCAATACTTTTGCCTCTTAATCTTTGGTCTGAATCGATGAAAGCTACAACTTTGTAATTGCTGCCGGCATCTCTGTCAAGGGTTTTTTTGGTTGTTAAAGCCGATTCGTTGGCACCATAGATGATGACATTTTCTACGGCCGGGTCTTGAACGTGATGTTCAAGGTAGAGAAGTTTTACTAAAAATCTTGAAATTATCATTATCGTTGTGGCGATAATGCAATCCAAGATAGCGATTGATAATGGAATTTGGAAATCCAAATTCGTGTAGAGGTTTACAAATAGAGAGCCGAAAAAGGCAACTATACTGCCGGAGATAACGGTCAGTAAAATTCTCATAGCATCGTTAGTGCTTGTGTAGCGCACTAGGCCGGCGTAAGTCCTAAAAATAATAAACGATAAAACCCTTACAGGAAGGATTATCGCTATTGCCAACGCCAAATTTTGTTTAAGGATTTCACTCCAATCGAAATTAAATCTTAATAGATAACTTGCTGCAATAGAAAAAGTTACAATCATCATGTCGATGATAAAAACTACCCAGCGTGGAGTGTGCATTCTGGTTATCAATAATTTGAACATATTTTGTTATGCTGTTTATTTGGTTAATGTTTTTTTTTAACAACGCAAAAATACTTGTTTTATTTTATATGACGGTTTAGTTAGTGTAAAATAAAACTTTAACATTGTTAATTTTGGGTTAATTGTTTTTTGGGGATTAAACCTTTTAATTTGTTTTTCAATATTTTGAATTAACAATTTTTATAAAAAAAAATACAACAATTTGCCGAAAAATACCGTCTATAAAAGTGTATTGTTTAATCAAAAATCTAAAAAAGAATTGACATGAAAAAATTATTATTTACTTTAACATTGCTTGTTTCAGTATTTTTCGCTCATAATGCTTCGGCGCAATGGACGGATTTGTTTTCTTCAAACGGCAATACCGGCAAAACAGAACTTTCTTCTAACAAAAGTGCAAGTATTAAATGGGAGGTAACGGAATATAATTTCGGAGATATTAAGCAAAATGTTCCTAAAAAAATTGAGTATACTTTTACTAACACGGGCGACAAACCGGTTTTTATAACAAATGCTGAGGCTTCATGCGGTTGCACGAAACTCGAATACGAAAAATCTCCCGTTTTGCCCGGAAAGACGGGTAAAATTTCAACTGTTTTTGACGCTAAAGAATTAGGAACTTTCAACAAAACCGTAACGGTTTATACAAGTCTTGAGACTCCTAACGATGTCTTTGAACTTCGTCTTAACGGAAATGTCGTGAAATAATTGATAATTGACAATTGACAATTGACAATTGACAATGAAGAGAGTGATGTCAATTGTCAATTATTTTTTTTGTCAATTTTTCATTTTTCATTTTTAATTTTTCATTTTTAATTTTTCATTTTTAATTTTTCATTTTCAATTTTTAATTGTCAATTGTCAATTGTTCATTGTCAATTGTTTTTGTATAATTCTTTTGTGCTTGAAACGCTTTTGACTTTGATTGACGGATCTTTTACGGTCATATCTTTTTTGATTTTTTTGCCTTGGATAACGTATTCGTCAATAAACTTAGACACATCATCTAAGTTTCTTTCAACGAAGAAATTAACTTCGTGTCCTAAACCTTCGTAACGGTAAGTAAAGTAAGGATAATTGTGTTTTTCAAACTTTTTTGTAAGCTTTTTCGTGCCTGTGAAATGCCATTTCAAGAGGTTGATTTGCTTGTAAGTTACGACTTTGTCTGATGTGCCGTGAAACATCATAGTAGGAGCGGGGGCGGCGTTTCTGTAACGTATTCTGCCTTTTGATGAGAAAATTGCACCGGCAAAAGCTACAACACCTTTGTAACGGAAATCATCTCTGATAAGGCCTTTTTCAACTAAGCCGTTGCATATAGAATAATCGGCTTGCAAAACGGTGATTGCACCCGCTGAAGAGCCCATTATAACTGTATTTTCGGCATTAACACCTGTTAATTTCGGGTTTTTTAGCAGAAAGTCTGTCGCTGAAAGCAAATCTTCAACTGCCATGGAGATAGCTTTTAACAGCGGAGAAAAAGAAAAAATTCCGGGTTTACATGATTGATTTTTCAATCCTAATCTGTAATCTATACATACGAGGTCAAAACCTTGATCGTTGAAGCCTTTTATAAACGGTAAAAACGCTTTGTCGTATCTTTCACCCATGATGAATCCGCCGCCGAAAACATAAATCAGCAGAGGCTTTTTAATATCGGTGTTTTGTGATTTGTAGACGTCCAAATATAATTTTTGTCCGTTTTTTTCGGCATATAAAAAAGTTTGCTGTGCTTTCAAAAAAGAAAACGCAGCAAATACTAAAATTAAAATTAAAGACAGTTTTTTCATTTATTTTTTTTCGATTTTCAACATATTTTTGCAAGCATCTTCGAGGAGTGTTATTACAGTGTCAAAATCTCCTAAACCGCCGTAATATGGGTCAGGAATGCTTTCATGAATTATTTCCGGTGAAAAATAATCCGCAATCAAAATGATTTTGTTTTGATATTGCACAGGGCATAACTGATTGAGTTTGTGAATATTTTCGCTGTCCATTCCGATTATGTAATCGTAATATTCAAAATCTCTTTCAGAAATTTTTCTTGCTCTGTGTTTCAAAGTGTAACCTCTTTTTTGAGCCGTTGTTATCATCCGCATATCGGGCAGTTCGCCTTGATGATACGAAATCAGACCGGCAGAAGAAATTTCAAGTTTGAAATTCAAATCATTAGAAATCTTCTTTAAAACAGCCTCGGCAGCAGGGCTTCTGCAAATGTTGCCAAGACAGATGAAAAGAATTTTTGAGTTTTCCTCGATTTTTTTTAAGTTTATAGATTTTGCGTACATTCTTCAATATATTTTTCGATTTCTAATTTTTCTTCTTCGTTTTTGGGTTTCAATTTTTTGAAAATAGAAACCGCTTGTCTGTAATATTTCAACTTGAAATTACAGATTGCTAAATTTTTCAATGCTTTGTGGTCTTGAGGAATAAGATTTATAATGTCTTCCAAATACTCTTTAGCATCAAAATATTCTTCCTGCTGCATCAATTTTATGGCTTTTGCCATTTTAGAATTGATTTTTGCCGTATCAACATTTCCGTCTTGGAGTGTGCGCGTTACGGGTACGACATTGCCACCACGCGTGATTTCCTCTTTTTCGATAGCGGGCGTTTGTGTTTTGGGCTTTTCAGGTGTTTTCTTCTCTTTTATCTCCTTTTTTTCGATGGTGTTTTCTTTTGAAGGAGACGATGTTATAACTTCCTCTTCATTAATTTGAAGAGTTTTTGGTTCCTCTTCTGCTACAATTTCTTGAGTAGGAGTGGAAGTGTTAGGCTCGTCATCGTTTACGGCAACCGTTCCGCTGAATGTAGTTTCGGGGTCGCTTTTAAGGTTTTTGATTCCCAAATATGCGATGCCTACAACCGCAGCTGCAGCCGCATATTTAAATAACGAAAAAACTTTGGTGTTTTTCTTTTTGGGTGAAACACTTTGGGCGCGTTTGTCGATTTTCTCATTAATGCGCTCAGAAGCCTCTTGAACTTGTTCTACGCCAAGCTCTTTAAGAGTTTCATATATTTCTTTGCAGTCGGGACATTTCTCAATATGTTCTGAAACTTCAGTTCTCTTTTTTTGAGATAATTCTCCCCTGAGCAGTTTTTCTATGTCCTCGAAGTCAGGACAAGTTAATATATTCATATTTATGTTCATTGTTTTGTCGTTTTTTAAAAAAGTTTGACGTTTTTTCTTAATAATTTAAAAATTTAGCATAACAGAATTAAATAATAAAATTATCAACTTTGCTTCCTTTGTTAAAAAATTTCTTAAATTGCGTTTACCGTTCTGAAGATATGATTTTATCTTTTTGAAGTCGTAATCCGTCAATTCTGTAATTTCCGAATAGGATTTGCCTTTGAGATAAAAAAGTTCAATACAAATTTTTTGCTCTTTGGGCAAAGCCTCAACAGCTGAAGAAAGTTTGTCAATCATTTTATCTTTCTGTTGTCTATCTTCTTGATTAAAAATGTCCTCAAATTCCACAACTTCTTCAACGTTTTTTTCAAAAAAATCACAATATTCCACTATGTTTTTATCATTTTTTAACATAATGATACAATGATTGCGGCTTACGGTGGTCAGCCAGCTTTTAAAATTTGAAACTTCATACTTGCGAAGTGATACAATTAGCGTTTCAAAAATCTGTTGGACTGCCTCTTCAGCGACTTCTCTGTCCTTGAGATATTTGAAACAAACCACATAAACCAATTTTGTGTACCGTTTGTAAAGAGAACCGAGATAAACTCCTTCTCCTGTCTTTCGGTACAACATAGCAAGTTCAGTATCAGTCTTATTGTCCAAGAGTTCGTTCATTTTTTTTTAGTTTATTATGATTTGTCGTTTCTGTTGATTTATTCTGTTAATTTTTACAAGTCCGTTGATTTTCAGAAGTTCTTCTTGTATTTTTTCCAATTGAAGAGTGTCGTCTACGTAGACTACGATTTTACCTTTGAAAAGTCCGCCTTCTTCTCTGAACTCAATTGATTTTATTTTTAGTTTCAACTCTTTTGACAGTTTGCTTGAAATATCAGCAATCATACATTCTCTGTCTACTCCTTCGAGATTAAGGGCGGCAAGAGCGGGGTTAATTTTTCCCCATCTGACGGTAGTTGTATGTTTTCCGTCGGTGGCACCGATTTGTTTTGCCGTTTCGCATTCGCGTTTGTGAATGTACAAAACGCCGTCTTCGTCGCGGCATACAACCGCATCATCACCCGAAATAGGCCGGCAGCAAGGCGAGAGAACGTAAGGCAAATCTTGATTGATTAACAGCGGTTTGCGGTAATCAATTTCCACAAGGTCGGTTACTTTTATTGTTTTTGGTTTTTCAATATCTTTGGTTTTGATGGTGTTTTTGCCTTCGATAATGGTTTTAATACCTTTAATTGTAGACCAAATATCGTTTTCAGAAATTTCATGTTTTGCAATGCAACGGTAAAGTTCTTCTGTGTTAGGCAGTTCGTAATGTGAGAGTATTCTTCCGATTAAATGTGCAGAAGGTATCACGTGTTTGTCGCAAAGTAGATTGTTGATGATTTGTCTGCCTTTTATGATTTCAGAATTATCGTTTTGAGGATTGTTTTTGAAATATTTGTCCAAACAATTTTTTGTATGGTCGCTTTTGATGAAGGAGTACCAATTTTTAGAAGGTCTTACGCTCGGGGAAAAAGTTACGTTTACTTGGTCTGTGGATTTTAATACGTAATTTATTTGGACGTGTTCACCGCCGATAATTGCGCCCGTACAGTGGTTACCGATTCTTGAATGTATAGCGTATGCAAAATCCAAAACGGTAGCGCTTTTTGGAAGTTCTATAATGTTGCCTTTTGGTGTGAAAACAAATATTTTTTCTAAGTTGGAGAGGGTTCTAAAACGGTTGATTAGTTCGATTGCGCTTTCGGAATCGTTGAAGCTTTTGATATTTTCTTGAAGTGTGTCAAGACCGATTCTGTTTGGGCGGGATTTGGAGTAACCGCAGTGCGCCACCATATCATTTTCGTTGGTAAGGATTTGAATTTCAATCCAGTTACCCTCGAACATGACCATAAAAACCAAAGCTTTGAACCCATTGGATTTGGGTCTTACAACATAATCACGTTTGAAACCTTCACGCTCGGCAAAATTAGCAATTATAGAAGAGTAAATATTATAATGGGCATTAACAATATCTTGAGCGTCGTATATATCCCCTGCATCAAAAATAACTCTTAGAGAAAGGCTGTTTTCTACTTCTGAAAAACTGATTCCTGCTTCCTGCATCATTTTCCAAATTTGGAAACAAGATTTTTCAATCACCGAAAATTTACAAACCCATTGGGTACCGACCATTATTTTCATTAATGCGAGTTTAAAACTTTCAAAAGTTTTTTTTCTTTTTTGTGAAAGTTTTTCCATTTCGGTCTTTAAATAAAGGTATGTTCCGGGATGAGAATATTTAAAACTTGTATCTTCTAATTCGTTTTTAATATCGAAAAGACCTAATTGATCGGCAATCGGAACGTATACGAAAAGGTTTTCAGCGGCTTTGATTTGTCGTGTGCCGTCCGGCATATCCTCCATTGTGCGCATATTATGAAGCCTGTCGGCGATTTTAATAAATGCGACTCGTGGGTCGTGCGGAATGGAGAGCAACATTTTTTTGAATGTTTCTGATTGTGCGTTTTTTTTCGCATCGTATACGTTGGTGATTTTAGTAAGGCCTTCAACGATGTTGGCAATATTGTTGCCAAATTTTTCTGCAATGTCTTCTTTTGCAAACTCGGTATCTTCAATGACATCGTGCAAAAGTGCTGCAATTACGGAACTTACGCCCAAACCTATTTCGTTGGCTACAATTAATGCCACAGAAACCGGATGAGTGATATAAGGTTCATGATTGCCCCCTTTGCGCCGTACACCGTGATGAGCCGTAAACGCTAAATCATACGCGGAGCGAATCTGCGTATAAGTTTCAGTCGGCTTAAAACTTTGAGGAAGTGCAGAATAAAATTTCCTGAACAAATCCTCTCTGTATTTAATGTCATTAACTGTCATTATTCTAACCATAGCTTTATATTAGTTTTTAATCAGTTATGATGATGATAGCATTTTTGCGAAATTTTTGTACTAAGGTAGTTAAAAGAAAGGTAAAATATAAAAAATTAACATTAATTTTTTCTTACCTTTGAATATGAAAAATAGCAAAGCCGGAGAAAGTTTTGTTAAAAAAACGTATTTCCGGCTTCCTAAACTAACAAAATGAATTTTATCTTAAATCTAAAAATTGTTACTATTAGTACGTGGCATTATTAGGTCGGTAATTCGGGCAGTTTTTAACGCATCTGAATCCAACATTTTTCTTACATTCGTAAGGTAAATTATAATCTCTGAAAGTTTTGATGGAAATACCTGATTCTGAGGTGTAAGCACCGCCTCTCATCGTTTTGTATTCGGCATCGGCGTCGGTTGTAACGGGATTTATTTGTCCGATTAACTGATATGAGGTTTCAGCGTACCAGTCCTGACACCACTCCCAAACGTTGCCGTTCATATTCAAAAGTCCGAATTTGTTGGCTTGACCTATATTTACCGCATGAAGTGATTTTTTTTCGGTTTTGTCTTTAGAATCGGCAAAAGCGTATTCCCATTGAGCCTCCGTCGGTAAGGATTTGTCAGCCCATTTTGCGTAATCGCTTGCACCGTACCAACTTACGGCAACTACCGGGTAGTTTTCAAAACCGTTTTCAACGTAATACCAACCGCCGCTTTCAAGAATTTTACATTCGGGGTTTTCTAAGTTGATTCTTAAAATGCCTTCGTTGGAATATATTCCGCTAATATTCAGAAAATTAACGAATTGCGAATTGCTAACCTCTGTTTTGTCCATATAAAAATCATCTACTAAAACATTGTGCGCGGGGCTTTCGTTGAAAGGTCCGTCGTTTCTGCCCATCGAAAAATTTCCTCCCTTTACAAAAACCATATCTTTCTTGAAATCATTTCCTTTTTTTATACAGAGAGTCATTTTGCTGCGGCAATTCATGTCGCGGCTGTTGTTTTGCGCAACTATAGAATAATGGTCTAATGCTAAAAGATATTTTGCTTCGTCGTAATAATACTCTGCCGTGTCATAATGACATTGACAATACGTGCAGGTCTTCATCATCACTTTTGCCGGTGGTTGGGCGTCTTCGCAAATAGAAGCTGCTCTGAAATTATTGTAGGCTTGTTTGTATTCGCCTTTGTAAAAGCGTTTAAGCCCTTCTTCGTAAAAAAATTTATATCTTGCCAAATCTGTCGCAAAACTTTCAGATACCATCGACGTAAAGGCAAGAAGTGTGATTAATGTTGTATAAAGTCTTTTCATTTTCTTAGTACTTTCATTTTTTTTAGGATGAGACAAAGTTATGCTAAAAAAAATTAAAAAACAAAAAAAAGTTTACTTTTTTTCAAAGAAAGTACACTTTTTTTGAAACCTATTTCTAAAAAAAACGTTTATAACCGATTGCAATCTATGTTTTATTTTCTTAATTTTGTGCGAAATTTTTTTTAAACGAAAAATGAGAATTGATATAATTACCGTTTTGCCGGAACTTTTGGAAAGTCCGCTTTCACATTCTATTATAAAACGTGCCGTAAACAAAGGTTTGGCTCAAATCAACATCATAAATCTTAGGGATTTTACCACTGATAAACGCCGCACCGTAGACGATTATCAATACGGCGGCGATGCCGGAATGGTGATGATGATTGAACCCGTCGATAAGGCGATTTCGTATTTGAAATCACAACGAAATTATGATGAGGTCATTTACACCTCGCCTGACGGTGAAAAATTATCACAGCCGATGGCAAATCATATTTCAACGCTTGAAAACATTATAATTCTTTGCGGTCATTACAAAGGCATTGACCACAGAATCCGCGAACACCTTATTACCAAGGAAATTTCTATCGGCGACTATGTTTTAACGGGTGGCGAACTTGCTGCTGCTGTCATTACCGACTCTGTTGTAAGGCTAATTCCGGGTGCAATGTCAGACAACGAATCGGCTTTGTCGGATTCTTTTCAGGACAATTTGTTAGCACCGCCGATTTATACCCGTCCTGCCGATTACAAAGGTTGGAAGGTCCCGGAAATCCTTCTTTCCGGTAACGATGCCGAAATCGACAAATGGCAGTTTCAACAATCTTTGGAACGTACTAAACTTTTAAGACCAGATTTGTTGGAAATTGACAAT
>JAFYDK010000078.1 GCA_017544805.1 Bacteroidales bacterium
GGAGGAGATGCGTGATGGTCTTGTTTGTTACGAAATCATTGATTTAAAGACCAATGAGTCAAAACTTTTGAATTTCGGACAAGAAACTTATGCTGCTTGGACTGGTTATAATCCGGAGGCAAAATCCAAAACTTTCCGTTATGGTTATTCGTCGTTCAACACGCCTAACTCCGTGATTGAATATGATTTACAAACTGACGAAAAGAAAATCTTAAAACAGGATTCTGTTCCTACTTTCAATAAAGACAAATACGATGTCAAACGCATTCATGTTACGGTAAGGGACGGCGTAAAAGTCCCCGTATCAATACTTTACAAAAAAGATGCAACTCTCCAAGGCGGTGATAATCTTATGTTGCTTTATGCTTACGGTGCATACGGATTGAGCGAGGAGGACAACTTTTTCAGAAGTATTTTTTCGCTTGTTGACAGAGGTTTTGTTTTTGCGTTAGCGCATATCAGAGGCGGCAGCGAATTAGGATATTCTTGGTATGAGGACGGTAAACTTTTGAAAAAGAAAAATACTTTCAACGATTTTGTTGATGTCAGCAAGTTTTTGATTGATCAAAAGTATACTTCAGCGGACAAACTTTTTGCGCAAGGCGGCTCGGCCGGTGGACTTTTAATGGGTGCAATCGTTAATTCCGACCCACAACTTTATAAAGGAGTGGTCGCTGAAGTGCCTTTCGTGGATGTTGTTACGACGATGTTGGACGAAAACATTCCGCTTACCGCCGGAGAATATGACGAATGGGGCAACCCTAACGATAAAGAATATTACGATTACATACTTTCGTATTCGCCTTATGATAATGTTAAAGAACAGGATTATCCTTCAATGCTTGTTACGACGGGGCTTCATGATTCGCAAGTTCAGTATTGGGAACCTGCAAAATGGGTCGCAAAACTTCGCGAAATGAAGACGGATGACAATCCTTTGTATCTGAAAACCAATATGAAAGCCGGTCATTCTGGTAGTAGCGGACGTTTTGAATCGCTCAAAGAAACGGCGTTAGTTTACACTTTTATATTAAGCACCGCAGGCATTAAGGAATAATGGATTACAAGCAGAACATAACAAACGAGGAACTTAACTCTCTGCCGCTCAAGGCTTTTGACAAAGAGATTCATTTGATAGATTCAATGGAACTTGTTGATCAGGCCTCGGAATATCTAAAGCAACAGGATATTTTGGGTTTTGACACCGAGACTAAACCGAGTTTTTTCAAAGGGCAAAAAAATAAGGTTGCTCTTTTGCAACTTTCAACGGAGGATCATGCTTTTTTGATAAGGACTTGTAAAATCGGTTTGCCTAAATCTATTGCAGATGTTTTGTCCGATGAAAATATTATCAAAGCCGGTGTTGCTATCCGCGACGATATTAGGGCGTTGCAAAAATGGCGGCAATTTGAGCCGGGCGGTTTCGTTGAACTTGCAAATTTAGCAAAGGAAAAATATTCAATTCAGGATTCGGGATTGAAAAAACTTTGCGGCATTTTGTTAGGTTTTAGGATTTCAAAAGCGCAGCAACTTTCAAACTGGGAAGAAAACGTTTTGCGTCATAGTCAGATGGTTTATGGTGCAACCGATGCTTGGGCGGGATTGAAAGTTTTTAAACAATTATACAGCGTGGAATAAAAACAAAAAAGAGTCGTAATTTTTGCGGCTCTTTTTTATTTTTATGAAATTTTTAGTGTTTGATTTTGAAAATTTTTTTTACCTTTGTTTCTGATAATAAACATAAAAAATTGGATTTAGATTATGAATAAACAATTATTGGAAAAAATAACAGAAAAGTTTAAAGAGCTTTACGGTGTAGAACCGCTTTTGATACGTGCACCCGGAAGAATTAATCTTATCGGCGAACATACTGATTACAACGAAGGTTACGTTTTGCCTTGTGCTGTAAGTCCTGCAATTTATTTTGCAATGTCCAACCGCGAGGATGGAAAAGTTTGTTTAAATTCTTACGATTACGGTTCTTATTGTGAATTCAAAATCGATCAAAAAGACCGCCCTAAAGAGCAGTGGGCATCTTATCTTTACGGAATTACGCAGATAATTCAGGAGAAGGGTTATAAAATTTCGGGTTTTAATTGCGTTTTCGGCGGTGATGTACCGGTTGGAGCGGGAATGTCAAGTTCGGCTGCTCTTGAAAGCGGTTTGTGCCTTGGAATTTCTCAGCTCAACAACCTCAATCTTGACAAAATGGAAATGGCGAAAATCGGTCAAAGGTCAGAACATGAATACGTTGGCGTAAAATGCGGTATCATGGATCAGTTTGCAAGCATTTTCGGAAAGCAAAACCATTGCGTCAGACTTGATTGCAGAAGTCTTAAATATGAGTATTCAAAACTCGAAATGAAAGATTATATTTTCGTTTTGACGGATTCCAAAGTAAAACATTCGTTAGCCTCAAGCGAGTACAATACACGTAGAGAGGAATGTGCTGCCGGTGTTAAAGCTATTCAGACTAAATTCCCGAATATCAATTCGTTGCGTGATGCAACAATAGAACAGTTGAATGCTGTTGTCGGTGAAATAACCGATACTGTTTACAACCGTTGCAAATACGTTATAGAAGAGGATTCTCGTGTTATTGAAGCTTGCAACGCTCTTAATAACAACGATTTAGTAAAATTTGGAAATTTGCTTTATTTGTCTCACAACGGACTTTCTAAAATGTATGAAGTTTCATGCAAGGAACTTGATTTCTTAGTTGATCAAACGAAAAAAATGGATTACATTTTGGGTTCGAGAATGATGGGCGGCGGTTTCGGCGGTTGCACTTTGAGTCTTATTAAAGCTGATAAACTTCAAGAATACAAATCGGTTATTGCTCCGCTATATAAAGAGAAATTCGGTATCGAATGTAAATTCTACGCTGCTACGGCCGAAGACGGAACAGCGCTTGTTTAATTATTGATTTAAGAATTACTAAGAATGAAAAACGCATTTCACGCATACGACATTAGGGGCGTATACAATAAGGATTTCAACAAGGAGGACGTTTATAAAATCGGTTTTTTTATACCGCAACTCCTTGAAACAAACGAAGTTATTGTTGGTAGAGACGGCAGAAATTCCTCGCCTGAAATTCACGATGCATTGTTAAGAGGTATTACTGATGCAGGGGCTGACGTTTATGACATCGGACTTTCAACAACGCCGATGGTTTATTTTGCGACTGCAAATTACGGTTTCAAAGCCGGAGTTCAGATTACCGCCTCGCACAATCCTAAGGAGTACAACGGATTGAAAATTTCGCGTACTAACGCTTTGCCCGTGGGTTATGATTCCGGACTTGATAAGTTGGAAAAACTTGCAACTGAAGGTGTTATAAAGGTTTCTGAAAAAAAAGGAAAAGTTATCGAAAAAAATATCAGAAAAGATTATATTGATTTTCAGCAGAAATATTTGAAAGATTTTTCTAATTTGAAAGTCGGTGTTGATGTCTCTAACGGTGCGGCAAGCGTTATCATAAAGGATATTTGGAAGGATAATTTTCTTTACATAAATGATAATCTTGACGGAAATTTCCCCGCGCACTCCCCGAATCCGTTAATGGAAGAAAACACTCAGCAAATCAGGGATTTAGTTAAAGAAAAAAATCTTGATTTAGGTTTGGTTTTTGACGGTGATGCCGACAGAGTTGTTTTTTCTGATGATAAAGGACGGCACGTAAAACCCGACTTGATAATTGCTGTTATGGCTCAATATTTTTTGAGCGGTGATAAGCCTAAAGGTTTGGTTTTGGAGGACATCAGAACATCGAAATCGGTTGGAGAATACGTAGAAAAATTCTCCGGCAAAATGGCGATGTGGAAAGTCGGAAGGGCTAATGCAGCTCCAAAGTTAAGAGAAATTGACGGAATTTATGGTGGAGAATTTGCCGGACATTATTATTTTAAAGACTTTTTCTATTCTGATTCGGGAATTTTGGCTGCCTCCATCGTTCTTGGAATTGTTGCCGACCTTAAAAAACAAGGCAAAAAATTCTCCGATTTAATCGACGAAATCACGCATTATTATAATTCGGGCGAGATTAATTTCAAACTCGAGGACAAAAAAGGCGCGATGGAAAGAGTTAAAAAATTCTTTGTTGAAAAAGAAAAACCGACTGCTTTTTATGATTTTGACGGTTACAGAGTTGAATACAAGGATTGGTGGTTTAATATCAGAATGTCGAACACTGAACCATATTTAAGACTCTTGTGCGAGGCCAAAACGCTTGATATGCTGGAAGATAAGGTTTCAGTTATAACTAAATTAATTAAGAATGAACAATAATTACGAACTTATTTCAAAGCAAAAATTAAAGGATATAAATTGTGAAGGATATTATTTCGTTCACAAAAAAACGGGTGCAAAAATCATAAAAATTGCCGGTGATTATCCTAACAAAACGTTTTGTATTTCGTTCAAAACCATTCCTTATGACGATTCAGGATTGCCGCATATCATGGAACATTCAGTCCTGAACGGTTCAAAAAAGTACCCCGTAAAAAGTCCGTTTGACGAACTTTTAAGGGGTTCGCTTTACACGTTTTTGAATGCGATGACGGCGGAAAATTTTACGATGTTTCCATGCGCAAGTATGAACGAGAAAGATTATTTCAATCTGATGGACGTTTATCTTGACGCAGTTTTCAATCCGCTCATTTACAGCGACAAACGCATTTTAAAACAAGAGGGTTGGAGAATTTTGTTGAAAGATAAAAACGACGAGCCGCAATATACGGGCGTTGTTTACAACGAAATGAAAGGTGCATTCAGCGATCCACAGACTCTTCTGTGTTACAATATTTTAGGAAATTTGTTTCCTGATAATTGTTACGGCTGCTGTTCGGGCGGTGATCCTGAAAAAATTCCAACTCTAACGCAGGAGAATTTTGAAAAGTTTCATAAAAAATATTATCACCCCGAAAACGCTTATATTTACTTTTTCGGTGACGCTGATTTGGACAAGGAACTTGACTTGTTAGACAAGAATTATCTCTCTAAATATGAGAGAATTAACGCTGATTATGACATTCCTTTCCAAAAGCCTTTTAAGACGCAAAAAAAACTTAAAACTTTTTATCCTGCCTCTGAAGGTTTAACGCCTGAGACCGACAGTTATTTGACATACAGTTTGGTTATGGGTAAAAACACTGATTATGAGGAAGTTTTGGCGGCAGGAATTTTGGGCGAGGTTTTAATCGGACAAGAATCCGGCGTTTTGCGTCAGGAATATGTCAAAGTGGGTTTAGGTGCGGAAATCGCTCATTGGCTCGAACCCTCGCAGCAGCCTGTTTTTACGGTGATTTCATATAACAGCAATGCTCAGGGCATTGATAAATTCAAGGAGACCGTTGAAAGAGTTTTTAAGGAAACTTCTGAAAAAGGCGTTGATAAGCAGACACTTGAAGCTGTTTTGAATCGTATGGAATTTCATTATCGGGAGTTTGCTGATGCGCAGCTTGGAATGAAACTGCTTCAAGGCGCGATGTATTATTGGGTTGCGGGTGCTGACCCGTTTGATTCAATGAAAATATGCGAAACCTTTGACGATTTGCGCAAAAAAATTACCACAGGATTTTTAACGGAAGTTTTAAAGAAATATTTCGTTGATAATCCACATTCTTTGTTGATGTGTTTTTCACCGAAAGAGGGTTTGGAACAAGAGGCGGAAGAACAATGCAGAAAGAAGTTAAATGATTATGTTTCAACACTTTCCGATGAAGAAAAAGATGCGTTGATTGAAGAAAACAAGGCGTTGGAAAAGTTTATGAACACTCCTGACGACCCCGAAAAACTGAAATGTATTCCGCATCTTGAAAAATCTGATTTGGAAACCAAAGAAAAAGATTACCAAGTAAAAGTCAAGGACTTAAACGATTTTAAAACAATAAGATATGAGGCTTTTACTAACGAAATTGTTTATACGACTTTCAAATTTTCGCTGAAAGTTCTTGATTTTGAACTTTTGCCGTATGCGGCTCTTTTAGCTGACGTTTTGGATTATCTTTCAAGCGAAAAATATGGTTTTGAGGAGTTTGACAATTTGCAAAAAAAATACACGGGAAATTTTTCAACGCAAACTGCAACTTATTGCAAAGTTGTTGATAATAAGCGAATTGCTGTTTCTGAATTTAAGATTCTGACGAAATATTTAACCAAAAATACTTCCGAGGTTTTTGACCTTTTGGAACAGCTCGTTATTCATTCTGTTATTGATGATAAACCCCGTTTAAAGGAGCTTATCTCGAGAATTTATTGTCAGATGAAAAACAGTCTTGATTCCGACCCGTATTCTGCGGTAAGGGACAGAGTGGAATCGTATTTTACAATTGATGCTCTGATTGACGAGTATTTAGAAGGTTTTGACCATTACTTCTTCCTTAAAAATTTGGACGAGAATTTTGAGGCTTTGTCCGATGAAATTATCGCTAAATTAAAAGAGGTTAAAGATTTGATTTTCAGAAGTTCTAATCTGACGGTTACCGTAACTTGCGGCGCAGAAGATTATCCCGAATTTGAGAAAAATTGCATAGATTTTGCATCAAAATTAAACCACGAAAAACTTCGGGAAAAAACTTGGGACATAAAACCCGAAATCAAAAACGAGGCGTTTATTGCACAGTCTAAGGTTCAGTACGTTTTTAGAGCCGGGGATATGTTAACGCCTGATTTTCAGTACAAAGGACAGAGCATAGTTTTGAGGAAAATACTTTCATCGGATTATCTTCAAAACAATGTTAGGGTTCAAGGCGGGGCTTACGGTAGTTGGTTTTCTACCTCTGATGACGGTTATTGGTGTTTTGCCTCGTACCGTGATCCTAATCTTGAAAGGACGTTGGATGTTTATGCCAAAGCCGCTGACTATTGTGAAAACTTTTCCGCCGACGATGATTCGATTTTGAAATACATTATCGGAACGCTTTCGGGCGAGGATCGTCCGCTGACGGTAAAACAAGAAGGCGGCATAGCGGTAAGGCGCTATCTGACGGGTATTACATTTGAAGAGGTTCAAAAAGAGAGAAACGAGATTTTGAATTGTACGGTTGAGGACATCAGAGGTTTTGCAAAAGATTTAAGATTTCTGATAAAAACAGGTGCTGTTTGTGTACTCGGCTCTCAGGATAAGATCATGGAAAACAAACATTTATTCAAAAACATAATTAAACTTTAAGGACTATGAAGAGATTATTCTTAATTGTTTTGACGATGGTTTCGATTTTTGCGTTGCCATCTTGCGAAGGAGATCCCGGACCCCGCGGACCGGCAGGAAGAGACGGTGAAGATGGTGTGGTTTTTTACCGCAAGGATGAGTATGAGGTACTTCAAAAAGATTGGAAAGAGGCCGAATTTAACGGTTCTAAGTACTTTAGATACGAATTTGAATATCCGGAATTAACAGAAACCATGTGCGACATCGGCATTGTTAATGCCTATATTTTGATTGATGATGATGTAACTTATCAGCGTCAATTACCGGCTACAAACGCTTATAATGTGGAAACTGAGGAAGGTCAGAGTTATTTTTACACAACGGTAATTGATTATGAATATGCTCCGGGTGTGATAACGTTTTATGTTACGAACTCGGATTTTAGCGTTGATAAAAAACCAGAAGATATGCGCTTTAGAGTGATAACACATTATTAGCATTATTAACAATTTTTAGGGGCGGTAATTTTTTCCGCCCTTTTCTTTTTGGTGTTTTTTTTATAATTTTGTCATTGAAAAAAATACAAAAAAATGTCTCAAACAACTCATCATTATTCGGGATTAACTTCTTTGGAAGTAATCGAAAATCGTAAAAAATATGGTGTCAATATTCTGACACCGCCTGAAAAAATTACATTTTGGCAAAAACTAAAAACCGTCTTAAAACATTATATTTCAATAAGTACGGGCATTTTGACGATAATATCATTGATTGCTGCATTTTGTCTTTTGACCTCGATGGGGCAAATGATTTTTGTAATGCCGGCAGTGGTTTTGTTGTCATGGTTTTTGATTTTGATAATCGGATTTTTCGGCGGTTTTGAAGATCCGCTTTTTAAGATCCTGATAACGGCATTTGTGCTTTCAATCGGCATTTCGATTTATGAATTTGAATGGCAAAATGCTGATTTTAACGTGTTTTTTGAACCGATAGGAATTATCGTTGCGCTTCTTTTAGCAACCGGCGTTGCGTATTTTTTGGAGAAAAACAACGAAAAAACGTTTCAATCCTTGAATGAGGTTAATGATGACACCCCTGTAAAAGTTATCAGAGATAATAATACGTGTCAAATACCACGAAAGGACGTTGTGGTCGGCGATATAGTCCTTTTGGAGCAAGGCGAAGAAATACCTGCTGATTGTCAGCTGCTTGAGTCCTTGAATCTTATTGTTAACGAGTCATCCTTGACCGGCGAATTGCAAACTTCAAAAAACACTGATCCGAAGTTTTTTGACAAAGAGGCGACATATCCTTCTGACAAAATTATGAAAGGTACAACCGTTACGGAAGGGTATTGTACGGCAAGAGTTGTTTGTGTCGGCGACAAAACTGAGGCGGGAAAAGTATTTCAAGCCTCTCAAGTGGACGAAGGCGGCAAAACACCTTTGTCAGAAAAACTTGACCGTCTGGCAAGTTTGATTACAACGGCAAGTAATATTATTGCAGGACTTGTTGTTGTCGGCAGATTGTTGATGTATTTTATTGGCACTGAGGTAAATTTCTCAACATCAGATGGTTTGTTGGATTTTATAAGTTATTTGCTTCAAACGGTGATGATTGCTGTAACTCTTATCGTGGTTGCTGTGCCTGAAGGTTTGCCGATGTCAGTAACGCTTTCACTTGCTTTTAGTATGCGTAAGTTAATGAGTGAAAACACGTTACCGCGAACGATGCATTCTTGCGAGACTATGGGTGCGACCTCCGTAATTTGTACCGATAAAACGGGAACGCTCACGAAAAATCAAATGCAGGTTTCAAAAACGGAATTTTTGGAAAATGACCAAAACATTATAAATCAAGCTATTGCGCTTAATTCTACTGCGAATTTGGATTTTTCTGACAAAAATAAAATCAAAGCAATCGGTAATCCTACCGAGGGTGCGATTTTGTTATGGTTGAATCAGCAAAATGTTGATTATCAAAAGTTAAGGGAAGAAGTTCAAATCCTTGACCGTTTGCCTTTTCAACCGAAAACAAATATATGGCGACTTTGACAGCAAGCGATATGGTTTATGTAAAAGGTGCGCCCGAAATTATCTTATCCTTATGTGATTTAACGGATTCTGACAAACAACGTTTTTCTTCGCAACTTCTTGATTATCAAAACAGTGCAATGCGTACCTTGGCGTTAGCATACAAAAAAATTCAAAGCGGGGAAAAGGTTTTTGAAAACGGAAAACTTGCGTTAAAATCTTTAAATTTCATAGGCATTTTCGGTATAACTGATCCTATCCGCGACGAAGTTCCCGCTGCCGTTAGAGAGTGTCAAAATGCTGGTATTCAAGTAAAAATTGTTACGGGCGATACAACTGCAACAGCGAAAGAAATCGGACGTCAAATCGGACTTTTTTCAGAAAACGATTCTGAAAAAAATATCATTACGGGAACTGATTTTGCCTCATTGTCCGACGAAGAACTTTTAACGCGTGTTCAAGACATAAAAATCATTGCACGAGCACGTCCTTCTGACAAAGAGCGTTTCGTTAAATTATTGAAAGCTAAAGATTTAGTGGTAGCCGTAACGGGCGATGGCACAAACGATGCTCCGGCGTTGAACGCAGCTGACGTAGGACTTTCAATGGGCGATGGCACTGCTGTAGCAAAAGAGGCCTCTGACATGACGATTCAAAACAATTCGTTCGGTACGATTACAAATGCCGTAATGTGGGGACGTTCGCTTTATAAGAACATTCAACGGTTTATAATGTTTCAAATGACGATCAACGTTGTGGCTTGTTTGATAGTTTTAATCGGGGCATTTACGGGTACTGAATCGCCTTTAACCGTAACTCAAATGCTTTGGGTGAATTTGATAATGGATACTTTTGCGGCTATTGCGTTGGCATCACTTCCACCGAGTTATGACGTTATGGCTGAAAAACCGAGGAATGTTGGGGATTCAATAATTTCAAAAGGAATGTTTAGACATATTCTTGGAATCGGAGGCTTGTTCACGGCATTGTTGTTAGGCCTCTTACTTATAATGCAACATTCTGATATAACGCAAATTACTGATTTGTTCGTAAACAGTTACGGCTCTTATGACGGTTTGAGCGAATACGAATTGAGTTTGTTTTTTACGTTTTTTGTGATGTTGCAGTTTTGGAATATGTTCAACGCTAAAGCTTTTATGACAGGAAAATCTGCATTCTACAATATTAAAAATTGTAAAGGATTTTTACTTGTTGCGGCGGTGATATTTTTCGGACAGATATTAATTGTGGAAATTGGTGGTAAAATGTTTAATGTCTGCCATTTACAATTAAAAGACTGGATTTTTATCGTTTTATCAACTTCCGTTGTTATGATAATCGGAGAGATTTCAAGGTGCATTAAACCGCAGAAAAAGAATTAACGAGGAAATAAATTATAAAAAAAATCCTCCGCAATAAATGTTGCGGAGGATTTTTTTATGATTAAAATTTTTATGACAATCTCTGACGAATAGCTTTTGAAGCATCTTCATATCCGGGTTTATCGAGCAATGCAAACATATTTTTCTTGTAAGCCTCAACGCCAGGTTGATTGAACGGATTAACACCTAAAATGTAACCGCTGATACCGCAGGCTTTCTCAAAGAAATAAATCAATTCTCCGAGGTAGTATTCGTTGAGTTTTGGAATTTCGATTCTGATTTGCGGAACGCCGCCGTCTAAATGAGCGAGTTGAGTTCCGAGTTCAGCCTGTTTGTTAACGAAATCAACACGTTTTCCGGCCAAGAAGTTGAGTTGGTCAAGGTTCTGACTATCAGACGGAATTTCAACTTTTTTATCGGGTTCTGCTATTGACAAAACGGTTTCGTACATAAGTCTTACGCCCTCTTGAATGTATTGTCCCATAGAGTGAAGGTCAGAAGTGAAATCTACTGAAGCCGGGAAAATACCTTTGCCGTCTTTACCTTCAGACTCGCCGTAAAGTTGTTTCCACCATTCTGAAAAATAGTGAAGTTTCGGGTGGAAGTTAACCAAAATTTCGGTTGAGAATTTCTTGTTATACAACAAGTTACGAACAACAGCATAATGAGCGGCAACGTTTTCGTCGAATGATTTGCCCTTTTGTGTTAATTCTTCAACTCTATATGCGCCTTGCAATAATTGACGAATATCAAAACCTGCAACAGCAATCGGGAAAAGTCCTACGGGAGTCAAAACTGAGAATCTTCCGCCAACCGTATCACCGATAACGAATGTTTTGTAACCTTCTGAATTAGCAAGAGTTCTGAGCGCACCACGAGATTTGTCTGTGATTGCAACTATTCTTTCAGCGGCTTCTTTTTTGCCATATTTCTCTTCGATTTTGGCTTTTAACAAACGGAATGCGATAGCCGGTTCTGTTGTCGTACCTGATTTTGAGATTACGCAAAGTGCATACGATTTGTCAGCGATAACCTCCATTAATTCGCTGATGTAATCCTCACCGATGTTCTGACCTGCAAAAAGAACTAACGGATTGCCTTTCTTATAGTTCATTTGTGCAAACGAATTACTCAAAGCCTCAATAACAGCTTTTGCGCCTAAGTAACTTCCGCCGATACCGATAACAACGAGAACTTCGATTTTTTCTCTCAGTTCAGCAGCTTTCTTCTCGATTTGAGAAAGTTCGTCTTCTGAAATAATGTTTTTAACATCAACCCAGCCTAAGAAATCGTTGCCGGGAAGTGTTTTGTCATAGAGGGCAGCATTTTTTTCTAACGCTTTGTCCTGCAATGCTTTGTAATCGTCTTTCGATACAAAACCGAATGCTTTTGAGATGTCAAGTGATAAATCTTTCATTTTAATTATTTTAGTATGATCAATTAAGTTTTTTCAAGCCAAATTTAGTTATTTTTTGTTATCGAGAAAATTTTTTTTGATAATTTTTTCGTTACCATTTTTTTAGTTATTAATATAATCTTTAACTTTGCACCCTAAAAACGTTTTTGAGATGATAAAAGCATTATTTTTCGACATAGACGGGACTTTAGTAAGTTTTGAAAGTCATAAAATTCCCGCCTCAACGGTTCAAGCCATAAAACAAGCTAAAGCTTTAGGCGTCAAAGTTTTTATTTCAACGGGTCGTCCCAGAGCCTTTATCAACGGTCTTGAAGATATTGAAAATTTCATCGACGGTTATATCACAAACAACGGTGCATACATCAATCACGGCGACAAAGAAATTCATTCCAATCCTATTTCAAGGTCTGATACTCAAATACTTATGAATTATGCCAAAGAGTTTTCTTTTCCGACAATCGTTATGGGAAAACATGATTTCGGCATTTATAATTATAAGGAAATCGTTAAAACCATTTTTTACGGCGGCTTAAGAATTAGAATAGATTTGAATAGAAAAGATGTTGAAGAGGTTTTGAAAGATGATGTTTTTCAGATTACGATGTTTCTTTCACCGAAGGAGGAAGAAACATTGATGAAAAAAGTATCGCATTGTAATTCAGGACGTTGGTGTGATGATTTTACGGACATTACCGACAAAAATGCCGACAAGGGAAAAGCTCTTATCAAAATGGCAGAATATTTTAACATCGACCTTTCTCAAACAATGTCTTTCGGCGATGGCGGCAACGATATTCCGATTATAAAAACAGCCGGCATAGGTGTTGCGATGGGAAACGCTAACGAAAACGTAAAAGAAGTTTCAGATTTTGTAACTACGTCCGTCGATCAGGACGGTATTTTTAATGCTTTAAAACATTTTGGTGTTATATGAAAATTTCTCTTAATGAATTTGATAGCAAACGTCTTGAAAATCTGAATGTTAGATTTCAGAACAACGGAGCTGCTTTTGAGGTTGTTGCCGATTTTGTGAATAGGAACGAAAGGTTTATAACACCTGAAATGTTAAATCAAATCGTTGAAGAATATCAAATGCAGCCTTCGCTTGCATACGCAATGCTTTTAGCCTCGGCGTGCGGTCTGGAAATTTATGATAATCAGGCACATAAAGAGTTTTTCAATGATTATTTTGTTCCTTCTGTCAGGGAACTTAACGTTAAGGATTTTTCATCGGATAAGTATCTGAAAACCATTAAGTTTCCTAAAAAAACTTTTAAAAATTGGGAGTTCACGTATTTGAATTATTCTCCTTGTGAGGCTTTTGTTTTTGACGAACCCGTTTTGACCTCGGATTTTAGAGAATATCCGCAAATAGGATTTTTCAGTGAAAATTTTACTTTTCCCGCTGTTATGCAGGACGGTAGAGAATGGATGGCAGTAAAGCCTAACGAAATTATGACGATGCAGCAACCTTTGGAAAATGCTCACGGAAAGGTTTTAACACTCGGTTTAGGGTTGGGATATTTTGCGTTTATGTCCTCTGAAAAAAAGAGTGTGGAAAGTGTTACGATAGTTGAAAAGGACGAAAACATTATAAAACTTTTTTCAGATGAACTTTTACCGCAATTTCCTGAAAAACAGAAGATTACAATTATTAATGATGACGCTTTTGAATATATGGAAAGGCTTTTGGAAAAGGAAAAGCATTTTGATTATATTTTTTCCGATATTTGGCATGATACTTCGGACGGTTTGCCTATGTATTTGAAACTAAAGCGTTTGAATTCTAAATTAAATGGCGTTGAATGTGATTATTGGATTGAAAAATCTTTGTTATCGAGTTTGAGATTTACAGTTTTCAATCAGATGTACAAGATTTTCAAAACCCCGTCCCAAACCTCGTCAGAAAACGAAAAAGTCATAAAAACCTATAGAGAATTTACGGATATGATTTCGGATTCAGGACTTAAAAACATAAAAATAAAATAAAAAGCGGATGTAAAAAATCCGCTTTTTTATTTTATTCTAAAAAAATCATTCGTTGGTTGTTGGAAAAATTTTTGAAATCTTGAACCGCTTTTTCGCCTTTTTCATGGAAAAGTTTTTGAAAATCTTTGTGCGGAATATATGCCGGACCTTTTCCGTCATGTTTCCAATCCGCATTGTACCAAGCCATTACGTATGAAATTCCGGGATTTCTGTTCAAGGTTTTCAAAACGTATTTCGTCCAAAAATCTGGAATTTTTTCCGGATAATTATAAACTCCGTCAATTTCTCTTAAACCCGTTTCGGAAATAGCCGCTGCTTTTGAATGGTTTTGAGCGAATTGCAACATTTTTTTCAATTCTCTTTCAAAAGTTTTTTTGCCGTGATAAGGCGAGCAACCCGGCTCGTAGGCATCAACGCCGATAATATCAACATAATCATCGCCAGGATAATATTCCTCTTGCCAATATGTGTCCGGTGCAAAAACATACAAGAGGTTTTTAACACCGTTTTCTCTTAATCTTTCAACAGTAAGTCGGTATAACTCAACGTATTCTGTTGGCTTTATTGAAGTTTTTCCCCACCAAAACCAACCGCCGTTCATCTCGTGAAAGGGTCTGAACAAAACAGGAAACCCAAAATTCTTAAAAGTCGGAGTAAGTAGCGTGTCAATCAACGATAAAAACCATTTTTTATCCTCGTTTTCGGTTTTTGAAATAATATTTTTTGCCGTTAAGGAATCAAGGGAATTGGTTCTGAAATTTTTTGATTTTCTACTTTCTAAATGCCAACAATAACCGACAATGCCGCCGTTTTTATGGAACTCTTTTGTCGCAGAAATTTCCTGCTGCCAAAATTCTTTTTGTGATGAAAACAAAAAATCGTTTTCGATGAATTTAGGATTTTTGCCGGTGATTTGTTTACAATCGCCGATGATCGGTTTTTGTGAAAGCGGATTGTCAAAATTCATTGAAACACCGTTTGCTACACCGAATATCGTTTTGCCGTTTGAAGCCACAGTTTTGATTTCATCCAAAAGTTTTTGTGTTTCAAAATCCTTAAACTCAGTGTTTTGCGCCATAAGATTTGAAACAAGCGTTAAGATAAATGTCAATAAAATTGTTCTCTTCATATTTTGCCGTAAAAAAAGTGTATATGTAATAATAAAAAAAACGCGCTCCAAAGAAAGCGAAGCGCGTTTTTCTTTTAAAAAAAAATTATTTTTACGCTTCCCTCTTCAAAAGGGAAGAAAAAAAGTATTATTTATGCAAGGTGCATAGCTTTTTTAATGGTTTCAATCTTATCTAAAGCGGCTTTTTCAGTTGCATCGAGTTTTGAAATATCCTTTACGCCCTCTTTTACACCGAAATAGAATTTGATTTTCGGTTCTGTGCCTGAAGGTCTTACAGATATTTTGGTGCCGTCTTCGAGGAAGAATTGAAGTACATTGCTCTTAGGCAAGTCGATGTTTTCGTCCGTACCGTCGAGAATGTTAGAGGCTTTTTGTGTCAAATAATCTTTTATCATAACAACGTTGCTGTCGTTGATAACAGCGGGCGGGTCGTTGCGGTAATCGTCCATCATTTTCTGAATTTCTTCTGCACCCGATTTGCCTTCTTTTACAACGTTTACCAAAGACTCTCTGTAGTAGCCGTATTGAGAGTAAATATCAAGCAAAAGTTGATACATTGTTTTGCCTTTTTCAGCAGCCCAAGCAGCAGCCTCGGCAATAAGTGAACAAGCATTAACAGCGTCTTTGTCCCTTACAAATTCGCCAGCGAGGTAGCCGTAACTTTCTTCACCGCCGCCGATAAAGGTCGTTTTGCCTTCATTGTTGCGGATAACGTCAGCGATAAATTTGAAACCTGTCAAAACATCGTAACATTTTACGCCAAATTTATCAGCCATAGCTTTCAAAAGTTCGGTCGTAACGATAGTTTTAACGATGTATTGATTGCCGTCAAGTTTACCGTTTTCTTTCCATTTTGTTAAAAGATAATAAGTTAAGATAGCGGCTGTTTGGTTACCGTTCATCAAAACAAATTCGTTGTTATTGTTTCTAACAGCGATTCCTACACGGTCAGCATCCGGGTCTGTTGCCATAACTAAATCTGCACCTTTTTCGTTAGCGAGTTTTATAGCAAGTGTCAGAGCCTCAGCGTTTTCGGGGTTCGGAGAGATAACGGTCGGGAAATTTCCGTCGGGAGTGCATTGTTCTTGAACAACGGAAATGTTTTCAAAACCTTTCATTTTGAGAATCTCCGGTACCAATCTTACGCCAGAACCGTGAATCGGAGTATAAACGATTTTTATATCTTTGTGTTTGTTGATGTCCTCTTGAGAGAGTGTTAAACCTTTAATGCGCTCCAAATAAATCTTGTCGAACTCTTCATCCAAAGTTTCGATTAAAGACGGATTGCCTTTGAATTTTACGTCAGAGACTTTCACTTTTGAGGCTTCATCAACTATGTTTTTATCATGAGGAGCAACTACTTGTGCACCGTCCGACCAATATGCTTTGTAACCGTTGTATTCTTTAGGATTGTGAGAGGCTGTAATCATGACTCCGCTTTTGCAACCTAACTGACGTACTGCAAAAGAAAGTTCAGGAACAGGTCTGAGCGAATTAAACAAGTAGGCTTTGATGCCGTTAGCGGAGAAAATATCTGCGCAGGTTTTGGCAAATAATGCACTGTTGTTTCTGCTGTCGTGAGCGATTGCAACTTTTATTTCCTGTCCTTGGAATGTTTTGTTAAGATAATTTGCAAGACCTTGTGTAGCCATGCCGACAGTATAAACGTTCATTCTGTTAGTTCCTACGCCCATAATGCCGCGCATACCGCCCGTTCCGAATTCCAAGTTTTTATAAAAACATTCAACAAGCTCTTTTTCGTTGTTTTCTAAGAGGTTTTTTACCTGATTCTTAGTTTCTTCATCAAACTTGTCGGAGAGCCATTCTTTGGCTCTTTCGATGATTTGTGCATCTGCTGCCATAACCATTTATCGTTTTTTAGTTAAACTTTAATTGTATAAATAATTGATAATATGTGTGTTACAGTAAAAAAACATTAGTTTTAAGTACGGTGCTAATTTAAAAAATATTTTATTACAAAACCAAAAGAAATTATTTTTTTTCTATTTTTTTTTGTTCGGTTGTTTATCGTTTTGATTATTAATCTGTTATAAAACAAGAAATCCGTTGAAAATTTCATTATCAACGGATTTCATTCATTTTTCAACAACTTATATTAACCATTAATTATTTTTTTTGAGATTTGTCGCCGCAATGACCTTTGTTTCCATCTCTCTGATGAGCATCACCGTGATGATGTCCGCCGTGAAAACCGTGACCGCCTTTGCCGTGATGTTCTTGTTTGTCAAACATCAACCTTTGTTCATCATTGAGTACTTTTCTGATTTCCTGAATGTTAGCCTCACGAATTTTTTCAATATCGGTTTTTAGTTTTCCGATTTCTTCCACTGTGGAATTTATTTCGCTCATATTTGGCTGTGCTGCCGTTCTTAATGTATTAAGATGAGCCTTTTTTTCTTTGATTTGGTTTTCAATTGGCAGCAATTGCTTGTCTTCCTGAATTTTAATGGCTTTGATTTTATTTTTTTGTTCATCCGAAAGACCCGGGAATTTGGACATTTGACAACATTCACTTTTGTCTTTTCCTTGATTTTGACATTGCGCTTTAGCATCGAGTACGCCAAGACTTAAAAATGCCGCTAACGATAAGAATAATAAACTCTTTTTCATACTATTATTTAATTTAAAATTAAGTGATTTTTTACTACTTTGACCAAAAAGTTTTTCAAGAGTTTAAAAAAAACATCACTAAAAAAAGTTAAAATAAAAAAAACGGAACTGAAAGAAAAATTCAATTCCGTTTTTTTTTGTGTGTTATTAATTTCTTTCGCTAAAAGTTGAAACCGAAATCAACTGAGAATACGCCGTTACGCATTTTGTAATCTTTGCTATTCTTAGAATTGAAGTTAGATAATCCTACACCGTATTGAATACCTAAATAGCAAGGACCGAATTCCATGCCACCGCCAAAATTGATTCCGGCATCAAAACGTTTGAAATTGCAATCTTCTTCTTTGCTGCTGAAAGCTTTAGATTTGTAACCGGTTTCTATTTCCACTCCGTCAGCATCTTTAATCACGCCGTCAACACTTCCGTTGATTTCCAATTTTTCTCTTCCGAAAAGACCGAAACCGAAATAAGGTCCTACATGTCCGCGTACAGACATATTGTTATTGATTTCGTATTTATAAACTGCATTAATAGGAATTTCCAAATAATTGAGTTTCATGGTGTATTCTGTATTGTATTTTGTTTTAGCACCTAAAACATCGATTTCTGATGAACTACTTTTTTTAGCACCTTTGGGTGAATAAAAAGCTCCTGTTTCAAGGTAAAAATTATCAACGAGAGGGAAACAGCCGGCAATACCGAGTTTCAAACCGATTTTTGCCTCTAAGTCTTCTACGTCACCACCAATTTTTGCAACGTTCATGCCAACTCTTGCGCTGACGGTAAAATCCTGTGCTAATGCACCACTTGCTGCAACTATCAAAGCAGCAATCATTAAGAAAAGTTTTTTCATGTTTTTATTAAAATTTTAAAATTAGTAATTTATTCTTTTGCTTTTAAGTATTCCGCATAAATTTTTGCTGCATCTTCTATTTTTATTGTGCAGGAATTATTTTTGCAGTTAAGTCTTTGTTGCTCAGAAACTTCTTCTCTAAAGGGACGGAATCCCAAAATCTCGCCGCAAACTATCGAACCATAAATATCTTTGTACTTTTGTGCTAAAGATTTTGTAAGTTTAACGCTTTCGGGTTTGCTGCCGCTTTTGTCCAATCCCGCCAAAAGTGATATTCCTAAAACAGCTCCGCAAGCCTCTCTCATGCCCGCAATTCCGCTGCCCAATGATGCAGTTAGTGTTAAAGCTGTTTCTTTGTTGATACCGTAAATATCTGAAAATGAAGCAAATACGCATTGAGCACAATTTTTACCCTCACTTCTTAATTTTACGGATTTTTCAACTCTCTCTTTTAAATCCATTGTTTTTAACTAAAGTTTTGGGCGTAAAATTAAACATTTTTATCATTGCTCAATATTAATTTTCTGTTATGAGTTTATTTATCATCATAATGACCTATCGTTGATAATATTAAAACCAAAATTCTATAACTCTTGATTTAATTCTATTGCTGTCATGATTTCCCTATTTTTTTCGTCATAAAAATAAAACAAAAAAACGAAACAATAAAACTTTTTTTCTAATTTTGCCGCCATGAAAACCGACGACGAACAATATTTGATGATGACTCAAATGCCTCTTCAGCGTTTGATTCCAAAATTAGCAGCACCGACAATGTTTTCGATGATGACTTCGGCAGTTTACAACGCCGCTGACGCATGGTTCGTATCGCAACTCGGAGATTCAGCTATTGCCGCAACGGGTATTTGTCTGCCCCTGACGGCTATGATTCAAGCCGTTGGTTTTTGGATTGGAATGGGTGCAAGTAGCAATATTTCAAGATTTTTGGGCAGAAAACACAATTTCAAAGCCTCAATTATTGCCTCTTCCTCTACCCTACTTTCTATTTTAATAAGTCTTGTTTTGGCGGTTTTGGGTATTTGGCTTAACCAACGGATTTTGAAATATTTCGGTTCAACGCCGACAATTTTGCCTTACGCTCAGGACTATTCCAAAATCATATTTTTAGGAACCCCGTTTGCGTGTTTGAGTTTCGTTTTCAATAATCTTTTAAGGGCGCAGGGGCGGGCAGTTTTTGCAATGGCGGGCGTTGTTTCGGGTGCAATTATTAACATCGGACTTGATCCGTTTTTTATTTATCATCTTGATTTAGGAATTTCTGGAGCTGCAATTTCAACTGTTATTTGTCAGTGTATCAGTTCTTTAACAATGCTTATCGCTCTTAAAAGCAAAAAGTCGATGGTAAAACTTTCTCTGAAATTTTTATCAAAAAACAAAGGCGTTTATTTGTTGATACTTTCAACGGGATTGCCCTCGCTTTTCCGTCAAGGATGCTCTGCCGTTGCAACCGTTTTGCTAAACCGAGCGGGTGCTGTTTACGGCGATGCGGCTGTTGCTGCGATGAGTATCGTAGGAAGGGTTAGTTTCTTAATTACCTCATTAGTAGGCGGTTTCGGACAAGGTTATCAACCCGTTGTGGGATTTGCTTACGGTGCAAAAAATTATTCAAGAGTAAAAAAAGCGTATAAATTTTCGCTAACTGTTTGTTTGACGATTTTGTTTTTAGGCGGATTGTTTTGTATTTTTCAAGCCCAAAAGATTATGGAATTTTTCCGCGCTGACTCGCCCAAAGTTATTGAAATCGGAAAAGAAACTTTTTTGTTTTACGGTTTGTCGCTGCCGTTTAATTCTGTTATAATCCTAACTAATATGCTGTTACAAGTAACGGGAGAAAAATTTTTAGCCTCTTTGACTTCCGTTATGCGTCAAGGTGTGGTTTTTATTCCGATGATTCTTATCATGCCTGAATTTTTAGGTCTTAAAGGCGTTGAAATCTCTCAACCTCTCTCCGATGCCTTCTCTGCGGCAATCGCAATAACTGTGGCATTACATTTTTTTAAGAAAATGCCTCTGAAATAGTTTTTTTTTATAAAAAAAAATTATATTTGCCCAGTTTTTGATGATAAACTATATAAAAAACAAAAATACCAAATAATGAATTTAGCCGGAAAAATTAAACAACTTTTTGTAAAGACTTCGGAAAAACCTACAATCAGCAGAAGACTCTTAAGAGCGGTGTTACCGGGAGTTATTTTTGTTGTAATACTAACTATCGGAGTCGTTTCGTGGATTATATTTACGAAAATTAACAGGGATTTTGTCTCTTCTGTTGAAGGTAATATAAGAATGCACGCCACAAATATAGGTTTGACATATTCAAGGTATATTGACGATTTGAATGTCATAAAGCATATTTTTGACTTCAACAATATCGAAAAGTCCATGAATATAATCGGCAAATTTACGCAAAATCATTCTAACGAATGGGGATTTTTTCGAGTAACATTTCCTGACGGCACGTCATACAATACCATTTCGGGGAAAGATACGATTGATTTGAGGGAGATGAAATTTTTCCGACAAATTATTCAAAAAAAATATCCCGTATCTTACGGAAACGCATTTCCATCGGAATTTAAGGAAACAGATACTTTGTACAGCGTTTCGATCCCGATTAAAGATCAAGACGATTCTTTGAAGGCTATTTTTACGGCATATTTTCCTATTGATGTGCTTGACAGAGAGTTAGAAAAATTTAAAATCAACGGTCAAGGTTATTGTGCTATTTTGGAAAACGAAAAAAGGGTAAGGGGATTTTTTATTTTCGGCAACAAGACACTTCCGCTTTCAGCCCTAACCAAAATAGGGTTTGCAGGCATTGAGGGGCTTTTTGATGGCGCACTTGACAAATTGGAACACATGGATGCTGACGATAAATCAGTAAGCACGTGGCATTTCAGGTCGTTTAAAAACCGGGATATGATTATGCGTTACATTAAAATTCCGGGTGCTAAAGATATGGCATTGTCGATGTCGCTTTACAATTATCAGTTTTATTACAATTATTATGTGCTTTTGGTTGTAATAATTGTTGCAATGTTTTTGGTACCTTTTGTTTTTGCTTATATAACGCGTATTCAGATTAAACGCTTGGTAGAAAAGCCGTTGAACGATGTTAATAGATTTACGGCCGAATATGCAAAGGGAAATATCGGAGTCGTTTTGACAAAAAGAATGGACGAGACTCAGGAGTTTTGGCTTTTGTCGGAGAATTTAAAGAAGATGAGAGAGAAACTTTATGAAGCGGTAGGTTCGATTAGAGAATATTCCAAAGTGATTGCAAACGAGAATGTTTCGCTTACAGATACAATTTTGAAAGTGGCCTCGGGAGCGCAGTCGCAGTCAGCAACTATTGAAGAGATTTCCGCCAGCATTGATAATATTTCAGAAACGGTTTCGTATAATGCCACGGCAGCGGTTCAAGCCTCTGAAATTTCAAAGCAAATAGCCGAAGATATTATGCTCATTGCCGACTCTGCAAACAATGCCCTTGATTGTATGAGAACCGTTTTGGAAAAAACGAGTATCATCAACGAGATTACCTCAAGAACGGATTTACTTGCAATCAACGCAGCCGTAGAGGCAGCAAGAGCGGGTGAACACGGAAAAGGTTTTGCAGTGGTTGCCGCAGAAATCAGAAAACTTGCCGAACAATGTATCACGGCCTCAAAAGAGATTAACTCCGTAACTACTGAAACTTTTGAAATTACAGAGCAATCAACATCACTTGTTGGCAGTATTTCGCCGCGCATAAAAACAAATGCAGAAAAAGCCGCTGAAATTTCAGAAAATTGTATCAGCCTTCATGAGAAAAACAAAGCGATTACAAAGGCAGTAGAACAATTAATAGCGATAACAACTGACAATTCCATATCGGCGGAAAAAATGGAATTACTTGCCAAAAAATTAGGCGAAAAGCTCAAGGAGTTAAACGTTTGCGTAGATTTTTTCAAACTCGAAAATGATTTGAATTCCGATGCTAATATTATCGCACGGATTGAAGAACACACTCAAGAAATTATCCGTCTTAAATCAAAAATCAAGGACAAAACAAAAAACAAATAATAATTTTATTGTAGAGAGGTTACTTTGGGTAACATCTCTACAATTTTTTTATACTAAATTTTTCCCTTGCCATTTTTTTGAATGCCAACGTCTTACGAGGATTATTCCTCTTAGATTTTCATCTAATGCAAAACCGCACCACATTCCGATTAAACCGAATCCGAGCGGAATGCCCAAAACGTAACTTACCCCGACCGCTACAATCCACTGAAACAAAATTCCTATCGTAACGGGAAAAATAGCATCGCCGGTACTCCTTAATGTGCCGACCGCAAAAATATTTGCTACTCTGCCTATCGAAAGTATCACGTCAATGAAAAATATAATTGTTCCTACCCGTATAATATCTTGATTCTCAGTTAAAAAACTCAAAATATATTTACCAGATAATGCAAGCGAAAGGCTGACAATAATAGTTATCAACAAGGCACGTTTGAATATATAATTGCCCATTTTGTAAGCAGCAACATTCTTATCTTGTCCGACTAAATGTCCAACCAAAATATCACCGCCTTGAACTATACTGACACAGAATAAGTTAACAAACATTATCGCATTAGCACAGAAAGTACGCGTTGCAAGAGCTTGATTTCCAAGCTTATTAATAAAATATGTTATGACAACTTGACTTGAACAATAACTTAACTCCTCCCCTGCTGCCGGAATACCGATTTTCAAGATTTTTTTCAGCTCCTGCCACGGAAAAGGCATAAAATACTCTTTCGGGAAACTTTTGATGTGCTTTTTTGTGTGAACTATCATTAGCAAAATCATTGATATAAAACGACTTGCAGCCGTTGAAATTGCCGCACCTTCAACACCTAAAGCCGGCATTCCGAAATGTCCGAAAATTAAAGTATAGTTTCCTAAAATATTCAAAATATTGACAATTACCGTTATTCTCATCGGATATTTTGCCAAATCAGCACTCCTGAGCGAAGCCGAAAATGCTAACGAAACAGCTTGAAAAAATGATAGCGAACCAGTTATCTTTAAATAAATTAACCCCTCCGGCATTAATTCTTCTCTCAGACCCATCAGCCTTAAAAAACTTTCAGCATTGAAATACAAGATTCCGCTAATGGTCAATCCCAATAAAAAGTTGATAATAACGGCAATACCTACAACTTGAACCAAACGTTTTTTAAGTCCCGCACCGATATATTGCGCACAAACTATTGCCGCACCCATCGAAATAAACTGATAAATCAAAAAGACGAGGTTAATTAACTGATTGTCAAGACCAACAGCAGCAACGGCATTGTCGCTGTTTTCGGGGAGTTTGCTCAGCATTACCGTATCAATTGCACCGAGCAGCATTATAAGGGCTATTTCTATGAAAATCGGTGTTGTAAGTGTTTTTAATTGATGTTTCAGACTTGTTTGTTGCATGATTTTTAAGCGAAATATTTTTACGCAAAAGTATGGTTTTTTAAAGTTTTTGAGCGTAAAAAAAATTTTAATTGATAATTAATTTTTTTAATTTTGTCCGATGAAAAAATCAATAAAAAAATGAACGAATATAAAATTAACACAAAATGTGTGCAGGCAGGTTATCGTCCCGGTAACGGCGAACCTCGCCAAATTCCTATCATTCAGTCTACTACGTTCAAATATGACACGTCTGAAGATATGGGAAAACTTTTCGACCTACAAGCATCGGGCTATTTTTACACTCGTTTGCAGAACCCTACAAATGATTATGTTGCGGCTAAAATTGCTGCTTTGGAAGGTGGTTCGGCTGCAATGCTGACTTCAAGCGGACAGGCTGCTAACTTTTTTGCTATTTTCAATATTTGCGAATGTGGCGGTCATATCGTTTCATCTTCAAGTATTTACGGCGGAACATTCAATTTGATTGCCGTAACACTCAAAAAAATGGGCATTTCCGTAACTTTTGTATCTCCTGATGCAAGCGATGAAGAATTAGACGCGGCTTTCCAAGACAACACAAAAGCTGTTTTTGGCGAAACGATTGCTAATCCGGCATTAACCGTTTTGGACATTGAAAAATATGCGAAAGCAGCTCACAGACACGGTGTTCCGTTAATCATTGACAATACTTTCCCGACACCCGTAAACTGCCGCCCGATAGAATGGGGTGCTGACATCGTAACTCATTCAACAACAAAATATATGGACGGACACGGCGCAGCTGTCGGCGGTGCAGTCGTAGACAGCGGCAAATTCGATTGGATGGCTCATAAAGAGAAATTCCCCGGACTTTGCACGCCTGATGAAAGTTATCATGGAATAACATACGTAGAACAATTTGGAAATGCAGGTGCTTTTATAACAAAATGTACTGCTCAGTTAATGAGAGATTTCGGCTGCATTCAGTCGCCTCAAAACGCATTTTTACTAAACCTTGGTTTGGAATCTTTGCACGTGAGAATGCCACGTCATGTTGAAAACGGTCAAGCTGTTGCTGAATTTTTGTCATCACATCCGAAGGTAGAAAAAGTAAATTATTCAGGACTTAAAGGCGATAAATATTACGCATTAGCACAGAAATATTTACCAAACGGCGGATGCGGTGTCGTAAGTTTCGTTCTCAAAGGCGGCCGCCCAGCTGCAGAAGAGTTTATGAAAAAACTCAAATTAGCAGCAATCGAAACTCACGTTGCCGATGCACGCACTTGTTGTCTTAATCCTGCTACCTCAACTCACCGTCAATTAACTGACGCTCAATTAGAAGCAGCCGGTATTCCCGCCGGTTTGGTACGCCTTAGTTGCGGTTTGGAAGATAAAGAAGATTTAATCAACGATTTAAAACAAGCACTCGCTTAATTTTTTTTATAATCGTAACCTCTGCACTGTAAAATTTTAGTGCGGAAGTTACGGTTATAATTTTTTTGGTTCTTTTTTTTTTTAAAAAAAAGACACCCAACGCAATTAAGCGGTATGATTATGAAAACAGCATTATTAATTATAAATTACGGGACGCCGGAAAAACCGGAAAAGAAATACGTCAAGAAATATTTACGGCAACTTTTAAATTCAAAGCATATAATGACGACATTGAATGCTTTGGGTCGTAACATATTGGTTAACTGTATTATAATACCGGCACGTATAAAACATTCGCTCAGTGTTTACAAAAAATTGAATTCAAAATACGGAATGTTGTTGCAAAAAATTACTGACGAATTTGCATCAAAGGTTCAAACCGTTTTGAGCGAAAAGGCTGACGTTTATACGGGCATGACAGCCGGTTATAATTATTTAAAAGATGTTTTGGAGAAAATCTGCGCCAAGAATTACCGCCGCTTGATTGTTGCGCCGATGTATCCGCAATATACGGAATCAACATGGGGCAAAGCCTTGGACGATGTTTACGGATTTTTTAAAGGGCGGTTCAACATTCCGATTATCAGCACGATAGATAATTTTTATGACAAAGAGCCGTATCTGAATTCCATGAAACAGCTTTTTGAAAGGGAATTACAAAATTTTGATTACGAAAAAATAGTTTTTTCATACCACGGCATTCCGAAAAAACATCCGGGAAGTCAGGATTATGTTTTTCAATGCAGCGAAACAACCCGTCTTATTTGTCAAAAAATGGAAATCAGTCTTGATAAAGTTATAACATCTTATCAATCAAGGATTTCTGAAGGCTGGCTCGAACCGTACACGGATTTAGCAGTGATGAATTTAGCAGAAAGCGGTGTTAAAAAAATTGCCGTTTTAGCTCCTGCTTTTACCGTGGACTGTCTTGAAACCGTTATCGAACTCGGCGAAGGTTTGCGTGAAAAATTTCTAAAAAGCGGCGGTGAAAGTTTCAAACTTATTCCATGCCTTAACGCAGAGGATTTTTGGATAAAAGATTTTTGCAAAATAGCAGAAAAATGGTTATAATTTTTTTCAGAAAAAAAATGCGATTCCCGTTCTTTAACTTGTTTTTTTTAAGTTAAGGACCAAGAATCGCTAATTTTTTTTTATAAAATTTCTTTGATACTTTTTACAGGACTTTGATTATCAGAATATTCGTTGATAATTTTTTCCATAAAAATCATCGTAAACCAACGGTTGAATTTATAACCGCAATTAGAAAATTTAGCGGCAAAATGGTAACCGTGTTTTTGATGAAAATGCTGACTCGCATCTGTTACGTATTTATTATCACCGGGAGCAGAAGATGTTGTAATACTTGCATTTACGTTGGTAATGCCTTGAAGTTTCAGCAAGCGTTCAAGTTCGTTCAAAAGCAATGACCCGAGACCTAAGCGACGGCAATCCTTATCAACATAAATTGATGTTTCAACACACCAATCGTAGGCCTTGCGTTCACGAAATCTTGAAGCGTAAGCATAGCCGAGAATTTTCCCGTTGTCCTCCGCCAAAATGTACGGATAAAAAGATGTTACTTTTTCAATTCGTTTTCTAAATTCTTCCACCGATGGAACTGTCCATTCAAATGTAATAGCCGTATTTTCAACGTAATACGAATAAATTTCCAAAAGACGTTCCGCATCATCGGCGGTTGCAAATCTTATTTTCATAATTACTTATAATGTTATTTTTTTCAATGCAAAATTATTAAATTTTTCTTGAACCAAGCCGAAAAACCTTTCACACGATTTTTTTCCTCGGCAAATATATTACTTTTTGGCGGAATAAAACAACATAATCAATCTATATTTTTTTTCAATCAAACTTTTTTAGCGGATATTTCCTTGTCAATTTCAAATTTAAATCATACTTTTGGGGACTAAATAAATCTTATAATTATGAAAAGACACTCATTATTATTGAGCCTGATATTGCTTTTGGTTCTTAGCGTAAAGGCTCAGACTGCGAAGAAATTCACAATCAATCTCTCTGCCGGCAATAAGTCGCACGTTGTATGCTTTTTGCCCGAAAAACCCTCGGGAAAAGCCATTGTAGGCGTTCCGGGCGGTGGCTATTCAATGTTATCAAACACACACGAAGGCACAGATTGGTCTAATTGGCTCAACCAAAAAGGAATCGCATATTTTGTCGTTAATTACCGTCTGCCAAACGGCGATAGAACTTTGCCAATCAGCGATGTTGAAAACACTTTTAGAATCGTTAGAGATTCTGCTAAAAAATGGAACATCAATCCGCACGATGTCGGAATTATGGGATTTTCGGCGGGCGGACACCTTTCATCCGTGATTTCAACACATTCGGATTTTGATGTGCGCCCCGATTTTACAATCTTGTTTTACCCGGTGATTTCGATGGACGAAAAAGTTTCGCACAAATGGTCTTGCATAAATTTTCTCGGTGAAGAAGGTCACAAAAATCCCGAATTAGTAAAGGAATATTCAACGCAAAACGCTGTTAAACGCCACCTCACGCCGCCAGCAGTAATCATAATGGCCAGTGATGACAGACTTGTGCCTCCCGTTACAAATGGTATTCAGTATTATTCGGCAATGCGCAATCAAGGCAACGAATGTTCTATGTTTATTTATCCGACAGGCGATCATGGATTTGGAATCGGTCCTTGGTTTAAGTATCATGACCAAATGCTTAATGAATTGGGAATTTGGCTTGACAACCGTCAGAGTCCAAAACCTAATGCAATTCGTGTAGCTTGTATCGGTAATAGTATCACTGACGGACACGGTATTGACGTTGCTACCCAGTTTGGTTATCCCGCACTTTTGCAGAAGAGTTTGGGTGATGGTTATTGGGTTAAGAATTTCGGAGTAAGCAGCCGCACACTACTTAATAATGGTGATATTCCGTACATGAAAGAATTGGCTTGGCGCGATGCTTTGGCGTTTAAACCTGATGTTGTAGTCATAAAATTGGGTACAAACGATTCAAAGCCTCAGAATTGGAAACATAAAGATGAGTTTAAACACGATTTGCAACAGATGATTACCGCTCTTCGTCCTGACCTTGCACAACCTGTCAGCAAAAAGAAAGGTAAAAAAACAACTATTGCGCCAAATGCAAATCCTAAAATCTATATTTGCACACCGATTCACGCATTGAAACCGAGTTGGGACATCAACGACAATATTATCTCCAACGAGATTATCCCGATTCAAAAAGAGATTGCCCAAGAATACGGCTTGGAAATCATTGACCTTAACACATTGTTTGGCAGCGACCCTGCAAATTATCTTGACGATGGAATCCATCCAAACGAAAGGGGTGCTAAACGTATGTCAGATTTGATTTTTCAAGCAATCGGCAATAAATAACTAACAAAAAATTTGGCTCAAATAGTCCGAAATCTTAATTTTGCGACTTCAAAAACATATAAAAAAAATGGTAACGGCATTTTTGATTTTTTTATCATCGTTTGCGGGGTCGTTTGTGCAGCGGGTTTGCGGCTTTGGTTTCGGAATTTTTATAATGACAATTTTACCATATTTAATGCCGTCGTATCAAGAGGCGACGGCATTAAGTGGTTTTTTAAGTCTGATTCAGTCTGGATTAGTCCTTATTTCAATTCATAAATATCTGAATACTAAAAATTTATATGTGATATTTTTGAGTTTTTGCGTATTTTCGTTTTTTGCAATAAAATTTGTCAGCGTATCCGGCGATGGTATTCTGAAAATAATTTTAGGCATAGTCTTGATACTGCTTGCGATTTATTTTTTATTTTTCTCGAAAAACGCAACTGTAAAACCCACGTTGAAATGGCAAATTTCGCTCGGAGGATTATCCGGTTTAATGGGCGGACTTTTCGGAATGCACGGACCAGCCGCCGTTGTTTATTTCCTTTCGTCAGAGAAGTCAAAAGAACATTATTTAGCGATTGCTCAGGCATATTTTGTCATTACAAATATTTACATGTCGTTTTTTAGGGCTGAATATGGTTTTGTGACATCGAATGTCGGTTTTGCACTGCTATATGCCTTACCCGGAATTTTTTTAGGCATTTATTTCGGCAAAAAGGTCTTTGACAAAATCAACTCCCAGACCCTAAAAAAAGTCATTTATTATTATATGATTTTAGCCGGAATATTACAAATGGTTTAACTTAAAAAACAGTTGCCGTAAAAAATGTAAAAAAAAGTGTTAGATTTTTAAAAAAAAGCATTATACTTGCAAAAAAGTTTAATTTAATACTTTTCTAAATATGAAAAAATTATCGTTAATGTTGATTGCGGCAACCTTGTTTTCGTGCGGCAATAATTCAACTAATTCAACTCAAAATGCTGAGAATCAGTCGGCAGAAACTAAGACTGAACAGTCTCAACCCGAACAAAAAAAGTCGGTTGCATCTCTCAAAATGAAAAAAAATAGAGCCGATGACCCTTCTGTCCCTAACATTACAATGCTAAAAATCACGGCTGACAGTCTTTTTATCATTCAGGATGATAAGGAGTTGGCATACAAAATTGACAGAACAAAAAGCAAAGAAACCGTTAACGAACCTTACAAATATTACGTTTGGAATTTTTCAATAGAAAAAAGTAACGCACAACTTCCTGACTTTCAAGAAATTCAGGTTCAGCAATATATGCCCGAAATCTACGGCGAACCCGATCAATTTAGTTCCAATTTGTGTTTTATCACTGCTAAAAGTAACGGTGGTGATGAGGCTATGAATAGTTACACAATAACTGAATTTCAAGAACTTAACCGTAAATTACTTGATAAGTATCCAGAGTCGAAACCTTATCCTGAATTGAATTTTGACGTTAATAAATTTACGGCGTTTCAAAATAGTAAAACGCAAATGCCGGATTTTGTTGTTAACGCAAAAATAATCACTATAAAGGGTTCAAAAATCACTTTTTTTGACGGAACGAAATCTACTGATTTGGAGATTCTTCCGTTGTCGGATTTGGAAAATGTTTACAGCGAAGGTTACAACTGGCTTTTTGTTACAAAAGCAGAAAATGGTATGCCGTCGGTGGAATGGAACATCAACACTGGATTTCCAACTCGTTGGGCTGAGGTTCCAGAAAACGAACGAGGCTCGATGTTGACTATCCAAGATTGCGGATATTTCGATGTTAAATTCAAATCTTGGGACAATTTAAAACGCGGAATATCAGTGTGTTATCCTAACGATCAAGTGTATGAGGATATTATGGAGCAGGGCGTTCTTCCCGATAATGGCGACGATGAGGAAGAATATTTAGGCGACGACCCGAATGGTGCTGCTATTGAGCGGTGTTGCGATATTTGGAGTGAAATCAAAAGTGATTATTTGGAGGTTCCAATCGTAGACAGAGAAGAGGTTGGTATGAACGAGGATCATGTTGTAAAAATCGAAGGTTTGACATCAAAGGGCGCAACGGCATACGAAGTGAATATCTACACGTTGGAACTTGGTCAAGATTTCAAGATTTATTATTACGACACAGAGAACTCTCAGCAGTATACGGTTAAAGCGTTTATTTACGGACAGTTAGGGGTTCAAGAAGTGGAGTTGGAACCGGAACTTGCAAAGGCTGTTAATGGCATTGGTGATTCGGGCGGAGTTTTCCATTTTGACGGTAACAATTTTACAGCGTATCGCAATGAAAAACTTTCTGCCGAACTCGTTTTCGATTACGATAAGCAGAAATTCTTGAAAAAATAAACGCAGGTTTCATTAAGTTTTTTAAGTGGTGCGATAAGTTTTTTTTTCTCTTATCGCACCACTTTTTTTTGTGAGCGAAATAAATTTTTTCAACAAAATCTTTCGTTGATGCAGTATTTTTTGTAATTTTGCCACGTAGTACAAACTAAAAACACGAATAATGAACAAAAAAAGCGGCGTTTTTTTAGTCGCGAAATACATAGATAACATATTGTAAAATAATAATTTAGCGTTTGCTATTTATTCGGTACAATCCTAAAACCTGAGAAATTTTAGAATGTTATTGTCACGAATAAGTCAGTAAATGCCTGCGCTTTTGCGTGGGCTTGACTTATCTGATAATAACGGGCAGTCTCAGGGCCTTAGGATGTGGATAATGTTAAGTCCACATTTTTTATGCCCTGTCGGATAGCCCGTTAGCCGAAAACTGATAAGCCAAACGCCCATAAACATAGCGCAGAACAATGAAATTATCCGAAGTGCTTAAAGGCTCGGAGTATAGCCTTGTGCAGTTTAGTCAAGAAAAGATTACTGCATTGGAAAACAGCATTATAGAAAAAGATGTAAAGGGCAAAATTACACCTTACGTGAATTGTATTGTCAGGAAAAAAGAGATAAAACTGACACCCGAAGAATGTGTCCGCCAACTTTATTTGATGACTTTGACCGAAGATTATCATTATCCGGTTTCGAGAATGGAATTGGAATATTTCGTGTCGTTTGGCAGGGAAAAGAAACGCGCCGACATTGTTATCCTCGACAAGGATCAAAAATATGCGCCATATATAATTGTCGAATTAAAAAGCCCTAAACTAAAAGATGGCAAGGAGCAATTAAAAAGTTATTGCAATGGTACAGGTGCGCCCATAGGTGTGTGGACTAATGGCGAAAGTATTTCGTATTA
>JAFYDK010000079.1 GCA_017544805.1 Bacteroidales bacterium
CCGCCTTAAACTCGTCGTTGGCAAGAGAATATTCGTATTTTTCGCTATGAGCCTTAGCCTTCTTAAAATGCATTTCGGCTTCGCTGTTTTGGCTGTAAGCGGTGTGGAAACCAGCAAAAAACATCACCAAAACCAATAGTGACGTATTGTGTTTTATGTTCATTTTTCTTAACCTAAAAATTCCGCCGTAAAGTTTGTAATTTTTTTTCTGAAAAACAATTTTTTTTGTGTTTTTTTATTTCTGATTTTTTTGATGTATTTTTGCGCGTTGTTTTTTTTAAAAAGAGGAAATGCTTTATGAAATTTTTTAAAATTTTTCTTTTCGTAATCCTTTTGATGGTACTTTCCGTCGGGGGGTACGTGGCTTATCACAAGTATTTTAAAAACGGGTACTCGGTCAACGCTTTTGCTGCCGTACCTGATGATGCTTTTTTTGTGGCGCAGACAAGCGACCTTTCAAAAGCGTGGAACAATCTCAGCAAAAGCCGTTTTTGGGAATATCTCAAAACGACGGAGTATTTTGCAGAATTAAACGAAGACATCGAGACCGTTGACGGCTTTTTGAAAGATAACGCCGTTACGAAAAAAATTCTCGAAAACCGCGAACTTTTAGCCTGCGGAATGAAAACTCCTGACGAGACTTGGGATATGGCGTATATTATTGATTTGCAAGAATTTTCAAAGTATTACGAGGAAATTTCACAGTCGTTTAAACTTCTTAGCGGTTACAGCCTTCAAAAGACGTTTTTTCAGGTTTCTTCCGACGAAAAATATGAAATTGTAACCCTTACCGACAAAACCGACAAAACGTTTCAGATTCATATCACTTTGGCTGACAACATCTTGATTATCAGTCTTGACAAACCTGTCGTTGAAAAAGTTTTGAAGAATTTCAACAGCGGCTACTGGGCTGAAAACCAAAATTTTGAGTTTGTTACAAGCGAACTTTCGGGCGGCAACGATGTTAAACTTTTCGTCAATTTTAAGCAGTTAGACAAGATTTATTCATTATATTCTGCCGAAAAATCCGAAGGTTTGGATATGCTTTGTCAGTCGCTTGTATATTCGGTGATGAATCTCGAACTTTTTGACGACCAGATAGAACTTTCGGGCAGAACTTCACTTGACTCGGTTTATTCTTATTTGAGGGCGTTTTCGTCGGTAAGCCCCGGAAAATCAAGAGCATACGAAATTATTTCCAATCAGACTGCGCTTTATTTCAGTCTTAATTTCAGCGATTTCAAAACTTTTTATGATGCGCTTATTGCAGAATACACCAGAGGCAATGCCAAGGAATATGAGGATATGCAAAAAAATATTGCCCTCGCTGAAAAGTTATTGGGAATCAGCATAAAAGACGATTTTCTTTCATGGATAGGGCAGGAGATAACGATTGCAAAACTGCGTCCCCTCAGCGAAAAATCAAGGGACATTGACGCAGCCGTCTTAATCCATTCCGACAATATTTCGTCGGCAAAAGCGCACCTCGGAAACATCATCGAACACCTTAACAAGCGCACCCCGCTGAAATTCAAAACCGAAAAATACCGCAATTTCGAGATTCAGTATCTTGGTTTAAAAGGCTTTTTCAAGATGTTTTTCGGACGGTTGTTTGCCAAAGTTGAAAAGCCGTATTTTACTTATATTGAGGACTTTGCGGTTTTTGCCAATTCGCAGGAAGTTTTAAAACAAATTATTGATGATTACATTCAAGGCAGGGTTATGATAAAGTCTCAAAAATTTGAAAATTTCAGAGATTGTTTTGACAAAAAATCCAATGTTACGGCTTTTATTCAGACACCGAGACTTTACGAAAACTTTGTGAAATTTTCAACGCCGCAAGAAAAAGCCGACATCGAAAAAAACAAAGAATTGATTAACAATTTTGCGCGGCTTGGTTTTCAACTTGTTAACGGCAACGGCTTGTTTAAGACCAAGTTTGCCGTGCAGTATGATACGGCGGCACTTTCTGAGGATGCGGCACTTTTGGCGGAAGGTTTGGCTGAAAGTTCGCTTAGTGTAGAAGATATTGATTCTTTGAAATTTAAAGTGGTGCTTGATGACGAAAACCTCGAAGACGGACCTTACAAAGTGATGTTTGACAGCATTATGAAGCCGCATTTTGAAGGCAATGTTTACAGCAAAAAAGCAAAC
>JAFYDK010000011.1 GCA_017544805.1 Bacteroidales bacterium
CAACGTTTATCAAGGCGAATGTGAAATTGCGCCGGATTTTGCCGCCGACACGTTTTCGATTTCAGTCGGACGGGACAAGGACATCGCGGTCAACCGTCAGGCTGTCAAGGAGTTTACTTCTAAAAAGTTTATCGGCTCAAACGTAAAAGTTGTGAAATGTTTTGAAATCACGGTTAAAAACAACAAAAAATCTTCGGTTGACGTTGTTATCACCGACCAGTATCCTTTGCCGAAATATTCTGACATAAAAGTTGAACTGACGGACAAAGGCGGTGCTGAAACCGATGCCGAAAAAGGCAAACTGACGTGGAAACTCAACCTTGCCGCCGGTGAGAAAAAAGTTTTGAGGTTTTCTTACGAGGTAAAATATCCGAAAACGTATAATTTTTCGGTAGAATAATAAAAAGTTTTGTATTTTTGCGCGGTGAAAAAACTGAGTAATTCATTGAACAAAATTTTTTATATAATAGGCTTGTTTTGGCTTTTGATATGTTCTACCGAACTCAAAGCAATTGATGTAAAGGATTTCTCTTTTTCGCACTTAGGGAAAAATCAGGGTGTGGAAAATTTGAGAATTTTTTCTATTTGCAGTACCAATTCGGGTGCACTTTGGTGGTCTTCTAAGACAGGTGTAAGCCGTTATAATGGTAGTGAAGTTTTTAATTACGGTTTACAACAAAAAACCTATTACGGAAATCAAGGGGGACGGGTAATTCATTTGGTAGCGGATTCCGTTTCCCTTTATGCTTTTGATAACAGAGGATTTATATTTTTGTTCAATCCGATAGAAAATAATTTCGTTCAGGTATCAAGTCTTTCCAAATATTTTGGACATGAGGTGGCCTTAAACGATGTTTTTATTGGTCAGGACGGACTTTATTTAGCTTTGCATAACGGTGTTTTTATGTTGAAAGACAGCATTTTAACGCCGCTTCATCAAGGCGTTTGGGTAAACCGTATTATCAAAATAAAAAACAAACTTTATTACCTTACGCGTGAGGGCGTGCTTAATGAGGTTTTCAAAAAACTTTTGCCGTATCATTCCGAGAGTGCTTATTACGACGAAAAAAACAATAAACTTTGGCTCGGCGGTTATGAAAACGGTCTTAATATCATCACTTTTAACGGCTCTGAGCAGATAATAAGCGACGAATTTGTTCCGTTAGGCAATTGTCTGCAACAATATCCTATCCGCAGTATTTGCCCTTATACTGATGATGTTATGCTTGTCGGTGTTGATGGTTTGGGTGTTTATCAGATTTCAAGAAATACCGAAAATTTTAAAGCGGAACTTCTTTTTGATGCTAACGGCGGACCAAATGGCGTACTTCACGGCAACGGAATTTACAGCATTGTCGTTGATGATTGGAACAATATTGTTATCGGCTCGTATTCGGGCGGAATTGATATTGCACGTCCTGTCAGCGGTGTTACGGCAGTTTTCAAGTATCAGAGTGGCGGACTTTTGAACGGTCATGTTAATACGGTTTTGCAGTTGAACGAGAATTCCATCATTTTCGGTACGGATAACGGCGTAAGTATTTTTGATACTAAAACTTCTCAGTGGAAACATTGTTGTCAAGGCGTTGTCGTTTTGAATACATACAAAACCTCTGACGGTAAAGTTTTAGTTTTAACATACGGACAAGGCGTTTACGAAATAGATTCAAGAGGAAATGCCCGGCAGTTGTATACAGTAGAAAACGGAGTGTTAAAAGATGACCATGTTTATGCTGTGTGTTGCGATAATAACAAAAATCTTTGGTTTGGTTGTCTTAACGGTGAACTCGTTAGAATAACTCCTAAGGGTTGCGATTATTTTCCGATTTCGGATGTTCAGACATTGCTGTTGTTAAAATCGGGAAAAATAGCAGTAGGAACGGCTTTTTCTCTCAAATTAATTGATACTCAAACTCTTGAAATTGAGGATTTGAATTATGCACCACCTTCTGTAAATGATTTTAATCCTTTTGTAACGCATATTTTTGAGGACGGGACACAAAAACTTTGGATTGCAACCGATGGGGGAGGTGTTTACGTTTATGACCTTTTGAAAAAAACGAGTATTCAAATTACGGTTCAGGACGGACTTCCTACAAATTATGTCAGCAGTATAGAGCAGGATTCTTTGGGACGGATTTGGATTGCAACGGAGGACGGTTTGGCTTTTGTTGCAAAGGATAATCCTAAAAATGTAATTAACGTAAATTATTATTGTGATTTGAACTGCGGATATTCGCACGGAGCGGTTGTAAAACTTTTCAGCGGCGATATTCTTTATGGTACTAATGACGGTGCTGTTATAATGAACCCTGAAAGTCTTCAGAGAGTTAATTACAAAGCTAATTTTAAGATTTTGAGGGTAGAAAGCGGGGCAAAATGCGGTGAACTTTCAGCGCAAGAGGTTTATGAAATGTTGAAAGAGGGAGTTTTAACATTGGATTACAATCAGCGGACGTTCATTATTTATTTTGAAAGTATTAATATGCGTTATCATTTTGATATTGCATACCGTTATAAATTGGAAAACGGTATTTGGAGCGAACCTTCTTTTCAGCAGTTTGTCCGGTTTGACAATTTGGAACCGGGACGATATGAACTTGTTTTGCAAGCTTTTAGCCGCACGGGTGGTTTTGAAATCGATTCCGAAAAACTAACCGTTGTTATCAAAAATCCTTGGTGGTATTCTTGGCAGATGAAAATCGTTTATGTCTTGGTTTTGATTTTAATTTTTTACGTTGCATGGCGTGTTTACCGTTTACAGGAAAAATACATGCGGCTTACAATCGAATATACAAAACTTTCCCGTCAGGAGGTGGATGAGGATTTGCAGGAAAACGAAGAAATCATTTCGGACGATATGGGAAAAGAATTTGTTGATAAAGCAACGAAACTTATTTTGGAACATCTTTCCGATTCAGAGTTTACAATCAACAGTCTTTGTAAGGAAATGGCTGTCAGCCGGACTTTGTTTTATGTAAAATTAAAATCTTATACGGGAAAATCTCCTCAGGATTTTATAAGGATTATCCGTTTGGAAAGGGCGGCGACTTTGTTGCGTTCGGGCAGTACGGTTTCCGATGCGGCGATGTTAACGGGCTTTGATAATCCGAAATATTTCAGCACCGTTTTCAAAAAATATTTTGACCTTCCGCCCTCAAAATATCAATAAAAAGTAATACCATAAATAGTATAAAATCTCTCAAAAAAGGTTTCAAAACTATCACAAAATAGTTTTGAAACCTTTTTTGTATGTATCTGAACCCTGTTTTGATATTCACTTCGTAATTTTACAATGCGAAATCACCCGGGCATCCGGTTTTTAAATTTACTAAACTCACTTTTTTTACGCATGAAAAAAATTACATTTTTATTATTAACAATTCTTAGTTCTTCTTTGGGTGTTAAGGCACAGCCTACTGCTCAAGAGTGGAACAAAAATGTTGTCGGTTGGAACTTAGGTAATCAGTTTGAGTGTTCAGCTCCCAATCAGAGCTCAGAGACAATGGAAATTTCTTTCGCAGATAATTCCATAAATGCTGAAACCGCTTGGGGTAATCCTATTGTTACAAGAAAAACTATCAGTGCCGTAAGAGCGGCAGGTTTTAACGCAATACGTATTCCTGTACGTTGGCAGTGTCACATTACAAATCCTGTGGCAATGACTATCGACAAATATTGGGTAGCACGTATTAAAGAGGTTGTTGATTGGTCTTTGGCGGAGGGTTTGAAAGTAATAATCAATACTCATCACGACAAATGGCTTGAGGGGCGTCCTGATTATCAGCATAAAGCGGAAAATAATCAGAAATTGGCTCTTTTGTGGCTTAATATCGCCAACGAATTTGCCTCATACGATTACAGAGTGGCCTTTGCGGGAACCAACGAGGTTCACTTGCGCGACAATTGGGGCAAACCTGAAGCTGAAAATTTAGAGGTTCAAAATAGTTATAACCAAACCTTTATTGATATTGTGCGTTCCACTGGCGGCAAAAATGCAAAACGTCATTTAATTGTTCAAACTTACGTTTGCAATCCTGATTTCGGAATTGATAACGGTGATTTTATTATTCCTAAAGATTTGGAGGATAACGGTAACAAATATATGAGCGTAGAATTTCATTATTATACGCCTTGGGATTATGCCGGAGAATGTAAATATGATTTTTGGGGCAGTCCTTACAAAGACAAAGGCGAGGTTTCTTCTTCCGATGAGAAAACCATGTCGGATTTTTTTGATAAAGTTGTTAGGACATGGAAAGAAAAAGATTTAGGAATTGTTATCGGTGAATGGGGCGTTACAGACCGTCAAAAAGCTGGAAAAACGGATTTAATTCACCAAAATATGACTTACTATTGTAGTTATTTGGTCAAAGAGGCTAAAAAACGCGGTTTTTCAACTTTTGTTTGGGATAACAATGTTTTCGGCAGCGGTGCGGAACATTTCGGAATTTTTGATCGGCATCGTGGTATGAAAGTTAAAAGTCAGTGGATTTTGGACGGAATTAAGGAAGGAATGAATTTTTAGTTTTTAACCAAATATATTTGAAAAACAGTAATTAAAAAACAGTTCACTACGATGAAGAAAAGAATAGTTTTATGCTTGGTCGGCGCATACTTGCTTAGTATGTCCACGGAGGTTTCAGCATCCGTACCGATGGCGGGAATTTATTCCGTAGACCAAACGAATCAGCAGCTGATTAAGGGTACTGTCAGTGATGCAAACGGACCGTTGATTGGAGCAACGGTAGTTGTAAAAGGTACTACAAACGGTACCGTTACTGATCTTGACGGTAATTTTGAACTTACTTGCGAATCAGGAGATATTCTTGTAATAAGTTTTGTGGGTTATAACACAGTGGAATTACCTGCCGTAAACGGTATGCAAGTTTCTCTTATGGAAAATGATGAAGCTTTGGACGAGGTTGTGGTAACAGCTCTTGGTATCAAACGTGAACGTAAAGCCTTAGGTTACGCTCTCGAAGAGGTAAAAGGTGAAGATTTAACCAAAGCTAAAGAAACCAATGTTATTAACTCTCTTGCTGGTAAAGTTGCAGGTTTGGTTGTAACGCAGACAGCCGGCGGTGCATCGGGTTCTACCCGTGTAATGCTCCGCGGTAATACGGAAATGACCGGCAACAATCAACCGCTTTACGTTATTGACGGTGTGCCGCTCGACAACACTAATTTTGCAAGCGCAGGCACAGCTGGTGGTTACGACCTCGGCGATGGTATCTCCGCTATCAACCCCGATGATATTGAAAATATGACGGTCTTAAAAGGACCTGCCGCTTCTGCTCTTTACGGAAGCCGTGCCTCTCACGGTGTTATCCTTATTACGACCAAAAAAGCTGACAAAGATAAAATCAGCGTAGAATATAACGGCTCGTTCACTGTTGAAACTCAGCTTGCTAAATGGGACGATATTCAGCAGGTTTATGGTATGGGTTACGGTGGCGAATATTCCAAAACTGCAACTTCAGGTACTAACGCAAGTTGGGGACCTAAAGCCGACAATTTTGACGTAGAATATTTCGACCACGAAAAACGTCCGTTCTATATGTATCCGAACAATACTTCAGGATTTTTCCGCACAGGTTTCACCGCACAAAATTCGGCTGTTATGTCTGTAAGTTCGGGCAAAACGGGAGCAAGATTCTCTATGACCGATATGCGCAACAAGGACATTCTGCCTCAGACTCACATGAGTCGTGATAATTTTAATCTTCGTGTAAATACATCGGCTGGTCCTGTTGATTTTGACTTCACTGCTAATTACACTCAGGAAGACGTTACAAATCGTCCTGCCCTCGGTGATTCTCAGAGCAATGTCGGCAAAAACCTTATGACATTGGCAGGTACTTACAATCAAGAATGGTTGAAAAATTACGAAACCTCTGATGGCGATTATGCTAATTGGAACGGTAACGACCAATACAACAAAAATCCGTATTGGGATTTGTACAAAAACGAAAACACCACCGTTAAAAACATTTACCGTTTTACTGGCAAGGCAATTTACAACGTAAACAATCATCTCAAATTTCAAGGTACTGTCGGAACCGACATCAACAATATGAATTTTGAAGAGTACATTGCTAAAACCACTCCGGGTACCGCCGCCGGCAAATTACAAGACAGAACTTTCAACAACCGTACTTTAAATGCTGAATTATTAGCCCTTTACAACAACTCTTGGGGCGATTTTGATTTCAACGCAACTGTTGGCGGTAATATTTTCAAGGTTAACAACAAAACCGATGAGTTTACCGGAACAGATCAGCAGATGAAAAACGTTGTTGCAATTATGAACTATGCTGAGCAAAACATTACTCAAAATTCTTACAAGAAACAGATTAACTCTGTTTTCGGTTCTGCAAGTGTAGGTTTTATGCACACCTATTATTTGGAGGCTACTGTCCGTGGCGACCAATCTTCAACGCTTCCTGTCAGCAACAACGTTTATGTTTACCCCTCGTTTTCGGGTAGCGTAGTATTCTCCGAATTTATTCAAAACAAAAGAATATTGACTTACGGTAAATTGCGTGGCTCTTGGGCTCAGGTCGGAAGCGACACGGATCCGTATCAGCTTGCTCTTAACTACACCACAGGTAAATATTCTTACGGCGGTTACGTTATCGGAATGATTAATAATAAAACCCAACCTAACAAAGAACTCAAACCTACCCGTACCAATAGTTTTGAGTTAGGTCTTGAGTTGAAATTCTTTTCAAACCGTTTGAATGCCGACATTACTTATTATGACCAGACTTCAAACGACCAAATTATTGGTTTGGCATCTACTACTGCCTCTGGTTATGATTACCGCCTAATCAATGCGGGCGAAATTCAAAACAAGGGTATTGAAATTGCTTTGAACGGTAGAGTTTTACAAGTTCACGATTTTGCATGGGATGCAGGAGTCAATTTCTCCAAAAACCAAAACAAAGTAAAATCGCTTACCAGCGGCATGAATTATTTTGAAATCGAAAAAGCTATGTGGTGCGGCGTTTCAGTAGGTGCAGAAGTTGGCGAAAACTTTGGTAGCATTATCGGCAAAGATTTCAGACGCACCGAAGACGGAATGTTAATTATCGATCCTACAAGCGGTTTGCCTTTTGTTGATAGCGAAACTCACACTTTAGGCAACGCATCATGGGATTGGACAGGTGGTTTTTATTCTACTTTCACTTACAAAAATTTCCGTCTTTCAGCAGGATTTGACGTAAAAGTAGGTGCTGATATGTTTTCAATGTCAATGCGTTCTGCATACGCAACAGGCAAGGCAACCGAAACTTTGGAAGGAAGAGAAGAATGGTATCGCTCTGAGGAAAACCGCAAAGCTGCTAATATGGGAATCGAAGAATGGCGTGCAGCCGGCAAGTGCGAAGGTTTGGTTATCAACGGCGTTATTGACAACGGTGACGGCACTTACAGACAAAACGACATCGCAGTTAATCCTGAGGCTTATTGGAAAAGTGCGGCAGATGTTGCTCCGAGTATGTTCATTTATGACAACTCATATGTAAAATGCCGTGAAATTACTTTCGGATACAATTTCCCTGAAAAATATTTGGGCAAAAAGATTAAAGGCATGAGCGTATCATTTGTTGCCAGAAACCCGTTCATCGTTTGGAAAAACATTCCCAACATTGACCCCGATTCTGGTTATAACACATCTGGCATGGGCTTGGAATACGGTTCTCTTCCCTCACGCCGCAGTTACGGTATCAACATAAATGTTAAATTCTAAGAGTTAAAAAAACAATGAAAATCAAGAATATAAAAAACATATTAGCTGCCAGTGCGGTTTACGGATTGATGTCCATAGCTATAACCTCTTGCAGCGACGATTATATGGAGGATATGAACATTGATGAATCAAAAGCCCCCTCAATAGAGCCGGGAGCTCAGCTAACGACTGCCTTGTTGCAGACTTACGGCGACTTCGGACTTATGGATACTTACCGCAGTTACATTACGGGGTTCACGCAGCATTTTGCCGGTGGATGGAACGTTTCAAATTACGCCGGCAGTGTTCACGCAAGCGATGATCAAATGCGGCTTATTTGGGATCAGTATTATAAGGTTGCCATAAAAAACCTTGTTGATGCAATCGTCAATTCTGCCGACAAACCGGCCATTAACGCTGTTTTGCGTATTCACCGTGTTTATTTGATGTCCGTTTTGACAGATACCTACGGTGATGTTCCTTGTACCGAAGCAGGCTTGGGATTTATCAGCGGTATTTCAAACCCGAAATACGACAAACAGGAAGATATTTACAATTTCTTTTTTGACGAACTTGCCTCTTGTGTTGAACAACTCGGTACCGCGCAAGACCGTATAGGCGGTGATGTTACAAGTCTTTCCGGCGATGCTTTAGCTTGGCGCAAATATGCCAACTCTTTACGCTTGCGTTTTGCAATGCGTATAAGCGATGTTAATCCTTCAAAAGCGCAGGAAGAATTTGAAAAGGCTTTGAAAGCTGACGGCGGATATATTCAAAGCGCTTCCGAAGATGCTTATATTATTTACACCGACGGACCTTTTACTCTTTACGATGGTTCGCAAGATTTAGACTTTCGTGTTAATGCACTCGGAGAAATTCTTTACGGACAAGATCCGACTTCACCGACATTTGTTTCGTCTACTTTCTACAATTTGATGAAAAAGACCTCTGACCCCAGACTTAACCGTATCTGCCGTCATTACATCAACACCAAACGCAGTGAAATTAAACCTGACCGCGAATGGAACGTAGATGTAACGGATGAAGTTCTTTCTTATGTAGAGAAAAGCGGTGAAATTATCCATCCCTGCAATCCGGGAGCCGCATGGTGGAACAATTGGATCAACGGTCCTGCCAATGCAGACATTCCCACACTTGAACGTATTGTTAATATGTATCCCGAAGCAGGTTTTGATGGCAACAACTTCCCTGCGCGTATGATGAGGCCTTTCCTTTCGATTGATATGGAAATGCCTGACAGACCGGGATTTTTAATCAGTTCGGCTGAAGTTGAGTTCCTTCTGGCTGAAGCTAAATCCAAGGGTTGGACTGTTGATGGCGATGTTGAAACACATTTTAAAAACGGTATCATTGCTTCAATGCAAATTCTTAACAACCATTATTTAGAAAGTAACAAGATTTCCGAGAGTGAAATTCAAGATTATATTGACGGCATTATTGCTGAAGGTACATTGACAAGCAATCCCCGTGAGGCTATCAACACTCAGGCATGGATTCTTCATACTATGAATCCCGCCGAAGCTTGGGCAAACCTTCGTCGTTCGGATTATCCTGTTTTGCAGGACAGAACCAAACTCGATAAATTTGAGGCAGACTTTTCATACGACGACGGAAACTTGCAAACTCCTGTACGTTTGCGCTATCCGATACTTGAGGCTCAGTACAACAGTGACAATTACAAAAAAGCTGTTGAGGATTTGGGCGGCACTGATGATTGGCATCACCGTTTATGGTGGGATACAAAAGATATTAATGTTGAATAACCGTAAAAAATTTAGATTACTATGAAATTCAAAAATATACTTACAGCCGGATTGTTTAGCTTGGGCATAGCTGCCGGTTTAATGAGTTGTTCCTCTGACGAAGCTCCGTTTTTCACGGCTTCGCCGTCTGATTCGCCTAGAATTTTGAACACCGACATTCCTCAAGGGAAAAATGGTGTTGCGGAAAAATTTTCAACGATTGACCGCACACAAAATTTCACTTACGAACTGATAGTTACTCCCGTTGATGGAGCAACTATTGAGTGGTTTGTTGATGACGAAAAAGTTGCTGAAGGCTTAACCATTGACACTCCTTTGGAGCCAGGAATCCATACAATAAAAGTTGTTGTAACGACTTCTGGTGGTGAAACATCACGTACTTTTTCTGTTACCGTACAACCTTTGGCTACCGACCCAGTTTTGGTAAACAAAGCAAAAGAACGTTTGGTAAAACCGGGTGTTGAGTCAGTTTTGCACGGAACTAACCTTGAAAATGTTGTAAAAATCCTTATCGGAAAAGCTTCCGCTGATTGTGTTTACAACGAAGATGGCTATTTGAATTACACTGTCCCCGCTGACTTAGCAGAAGGAGTTTACAAATTGTATGTTGTAGACAAAGACGGTAATTCATACGCTTGCGGCAAAATTGAACTTTCAGAAAATCCTGTTTTCAACGAAGTTGAAGTTGAGATTTGGAGCGGAGAATTTGTAGTTGCATGGTCAAAATTCTCAGATATTTCAGCAAAATCTCAAGAATGGGTTGAAAAAGGTTACTTAACACCCGGCGTTATTGTAAGGGCATACGTAGAACTTGCAGACGGAGAACAACATCAAGGCTGTGTTGCTTCAGGATGGTGGAGTAATATTGTTACTGGCCATCAGGAGGGAGAGCGTGAAGACGAACAAATCTCCGGTTCTCAGGTTTTGGAATACGAACTCAACGAAACTTCAATTGAGCTTATCAAAACGCAAGAAGGGTTGGCTGTAGTTGGCAATGGTTTCAAATTAACTAAACTTACCTTTGTCAGCACGAATCAAGAAGCAATGGAGGCGATAGAAGCTGATTTGGAAAAAGGAAAATCAAACCAAGATCCCGAACCGAATCAAGACCCTGAACCGAATGTTACACTCGGAGAAGAAACTGAAATTTGGAGCGGAGAAGCCACTGAAGTTGATTGGGAAACTGGTATAAATTTCTATGGTGTAAAAGATTATATAACAAACAACGCTGTAAAAGCAGGATCTGTTTTGCGAGTTTATGTTGAGCGACTTGAAGATGCTGATTATGCAAAAGGCTGCATCACCAATATAAACTGGAAAAATATTGAAACCGGTATTGGCGATGATGAAAGTACGACGGATGTAAACGAGCGCGGAGATGTTGATATAACTACAGATACGAAATATCTTAGTGCAACATTATCAGAATTGTCAGTAACCTTAGCAGCAGAGGAAAACGACGGTCATGATAAAGGTATAATGACAGTAGGACACGGCTACAAAGTTACCAAGGTAACAATCCAGTTAGCAAAATAAAAAAATATTGTTAGATTATCAAGAAAGAGAGAGGCTAAAAAAATCGAAAGATTTACGGCCTCTCTTTTTTTTATTGACTATTTTTTCGGCTTTATTTTTGTTGCAAAGTGTTAGAAAATTCAATATTTTAAAACTAAATAAAAATTTGTAATTTTTAACTCAAAATTAATTTTTGCCTTGTAAGAAAATAACTAACTTTGCGCCGAAATATTTAGTTCTTTTTTACAATGATAAGCAGAAGAATTTTGAGAATAAAAGTTTTACAAACTGTTTATTCCTTTTATCAAGGCGGAGATTCGGACGTGGCAAAATCCGAAAAAGAATTGCTGTACAGCATACAGAAATCTTACGACTTGTATTTTTACCTCTTTCTTCTCGGCGTAGAGGTATGCAATTACGCCGAATCCGTAATTAATTCCAAAAAGCAAAAATTTTTGGCAACGGAAACCGATCGCAATCCTAACATGAAATTTGTTAATAACAAATTCATTGCTCAATTCAAGGAAAACGAGGCTTTCATTACTCAGGTTAACGGAAAAAAAATTTCGTGGGCTGCCAATCCTGAATTGCCCAAACGTATTTTTAACACATTAGAAAAAACCGACGAGTATATTTCATACATGGCAAAACCGACTTCGTCATACGAAGAGGACAAAAAAATTATTGCCTTTATGTTTGAAAACGTGATTTACGATTGCGACTTGCTTTATCAAATACTTGAAGAGCAATCTGTGTATTGGATTGATACAGTGGAGTTTATAATCGGAATGGTTTTGAAAACTATCGAAAGATACAAAATAGGTTACGACAATTCGTATCCTTTGGTAAAAATGTTCAAAAACGATGACGACCGTGAATTTGTGATTCAGCTTTTCAGAAAAACGGTTGCAAGAGGCGATTATTATCGAAAGTTGATTTCCGAAAATACTCAAAATTGGGATTTGGAAAGAATCGCATTTTTTGACATTTTGGTTTTGCAGACCGCTTTGGCAGAGGTTGAAACATTCCCCGAAATACCTCTCAAAGTTACTTTTAACGAGTATATTGAACTTGCAAAAGATTATTCTACATCAAAGAGCAGCGTTTTTGTTAACGGTGTTTTGGACAAGGCAGTTTCAAAACTTATGAGCGAGAGAAAAATTAAAAAAATAGCGGAAGCTCCTGAAAAAAACGAAAAAAATGAAGATTAATTTTATTATAATCTTAGCAGTATTTTTTTTAGCGGCGTTTTTTTCATGTTCGTCTAACAATACGGCGAACAATTCTGCCGCTCAAATTGATACGACTGCTTTTCCTGAAATTGATTTTGATACGGCAGTATTCAATTTCGGCAAAGTTCTTCAGGGCGAGCAGGTAAGTTATACTTTTAAATTCAAAAACACGGGCAAAGCCGATTTATTGATTCAAAAAGTAGAAACTTCATGCGGCTGTACCGTTCCTGAATACGACAAAAAGCCGGTTGTACCCGGCGGAGAGGGTTATATAAAAGTTCGTTTTGATTCTTCGGGAAAAGAAGGTTCGCAATACAAAACCGTAAAAGTAATCTCTAATTGTGTTGATAATATTTTTGATCTTGTCATAACGGGAGAGGTGCTTTGCAACAATTAACAATAAAGAAAAAATTAACAATTAAAAATTATATTAAAAAATGACACTTTTGGATATTTTTTTAACGATTCAGCAAGATGCTGCCGGCACTCCCGGACAGCCTCAAGGCAGCGGAATTAGCATGATAATAATGTTGGTGTTGATGTTTGCTGTTTTTTATCTTTTTATGATTCGTCCCCAGCAAAAAAAGCAGAAAGAACTCAACAAATTCCGTGAGTCTTTGAAACCCGGCAGCAAGGTTATGACCGTAGGCGGAATCCACGGAACGATTGTTTCTGTTCTTGATACGACATTTATTGTTGCTATTGCTCAAGATGTTAATATCAGCGTTGAAAAATCATGCATTATTGCGGATTCTTCTGATTTAGCACCTGAAAATGCAGCTAAATAATTATTAATAAGTTTTAGAATTTTTTTAAGGACGAAAAAATAAAAAATTTCGTCCTTTATTTTTTTCTTTGACTTGGAACGTAAATAAAGAAATTTGCTTTCTTGAGAGTCGTATTAAAATCATAAATCGAAAACAAAATCTCCGTAACAAGATTTTTTGAAGTTTCCTTTATAATTTTCGGCAATTTGTATTTGTTGTATTCGTCGTAAGTGTATTCTATTATTTTTTTAACGGTCATTGTATCGCTCAAAAGTTCCGTTTTGGTTCTTAATCCGTTTTGGATGTTGAAATAATGATTGATTCCCTCGTTGTTTAGTCCAAAAGTCTCCACTTTGAAAAGTCCTTGTTGAAACAAATCATAATCGCATGAAAGTCTGAATCTTATGCCTAATTTGTCATAATAAGCCTCCAAGGGAAAATATGCTTTTTGAATAAGAGTTTTTTCCCTTATTGTATCAACCTCTTCTCTGCCGTAAAGCATGGTGCTGTCGTAAGGAGTATTGCCGTCAAACATTTCTTTGTAATGAAAAATTTTCATAGAGTCTTCATGTACAACATAATTTTCCAAAGAATACATATTTGGTGTTTTTCTTAAAATTCTGCCCGTTGCGGTATATTGAACGCCTTTGTCTAAATAGTCGTAAACGGTTTTGAATGTTACCGTGTAATTTTTCGGCGGGTTGTTTAATCCGGAAGAAACCAAGTATTTATCCAAAACGTTTTGAGCCGTAAAACCTTTATCGAAAGTGAATGAAACTTCGTTTTGAAGGTTTCCGAGTTCCACTTTTCTATCATGAGCGAGCTTCAATAGTGAGCAGTGATGTTTTCTTTGCTGTCCGAGCGATGCCAAAACATTGCTTCCGTTTTTGTTGATAAGGTCGATAAAAGTATTCATTTCCGTCTCGGTAATCATGTTGATACTGCCTTCAAAATTGGAAAAATAATTGTTTTGAAATTTGTATAGAATTATGTGTGAGGCGATTTCCGTAGCGTATGCCGGCGATTTGAGTTCGTTTTTAAAATTTTCAATAACGAGTTTTTTTGCCTCTTCCAAATCTTGAGTTTCGATTTGAGATTCGCTGCCTCGGAATTTGAAAATGCGTTTTGTAATCGAATCAAAATTAGAGTCTTCTTCCGTTGTTAAATTTAGCGAATAAATTTCGTGTCCGAGAGTTGAAAAATTTCTTACTCTCATAGCGTATTCTCCGTAAATGATTTGTTGTGCTAACTTGTTGAAAATATAGTTTTTAGGTGTTTTTTGACATGGAAAATAATTTCTGAAAGAGCATATTGTTTTCTCTTGAAGCGAATCGTTGATAAAATAAATTAAATCTTGAGCGGGAATGGTTGCGGGTTTTGCTTTGCCTTTTTGAGAATTTTTGTCTGCTTTTCCGAAGTGTTTTTCTGCAAGTTCCTGAATTTGTGAAACTTCCATGTTAGAAATTATAGTTAATAAACATCTTCCGGCTGTAAAGCAGCGTTTTTTAAATTCTTTGTAATCGTTTTCAAAAATATTGTCGAGATAGTTTTTGGGCAGGAGTTTTATTCCGCATTTTGACGATGCTAAATCCGAGACGGCGGATTCTTTGTCAGCGGAGAGGTTTCTTAAGTATTCTTGACGTTGGGATTTGTATTCGTTGAAAGTGATGTTTTTTTCTTCAGGCGAAAAAGCCGTTTCCGCCATAAATTCCATCAAGGAGTCCAAAGCTTGATTGTGGCTTATCATGTTTTTAACTAACAATTCTTCGCCGATGAGTTCGGAGCCAGTCAGAGCCGCCGTAATGCTTTTAATACCTTTTTGTTCGCCTTCTGAGATGTCCGAAATATCAACTGTAAGGCGGCAATTGCAGTATTCATATTCTTCAGAGGTGATAATTTGAACTTTAAAACCGTTGGATAAAGTTACAATTTTAAAATTTTCAATGTCGTTTAATACGGTTGAAACGTTTTGAGCCTTAACCGATAACGAAAAAATTAATATTATTAGTGTAAAAAAAATTTTCATAGTAGTTTTTTTAGTAACGGGAAAAAATTTCAGAGTGTAAAATTATGAAAGTTTTTGTAAAATAAAAAATGCCGTTGTCAGCTTTTTTGTTAAAAGAAACCGGCAACGGCAAAACATCAAGTATAGTCGAGTTATAAAAGTAATATCAAAAAAAATGTTAAGGCTATACCTTGGTTAAAGAAAAACAATTATCTTTGTTTTCTAAAACACAGAAAATACAATTTCCGTTCCAATACGGCGGAAAAACAGCATTCATTATGAAATATTTTTTAATTGCGGGAGAAGCTTCTGGAGATTTGCACGCATCGACATTGATGGCGCAGATTAAAAATACCGATAAGGAGGCCGAATTTATGTTTTTGGGCGGGGATTTAATGCTTTCACAAGGCGGAAAAATCCTTCAACATTATCGTGAAATGGCATATATGGGCGTAACGGAGGTTTTGGCTAATATTTCAAAAATCAAAAAAAATTTTGAAATATGTAAAACCAATATGTTGAAATTTTCGCCAGATGCCGTAATTTTTGTTGATTATCCTGGCTTCAACCTCAAGATGGCAAAATTTGCCAAGGAGCATGGTTTTAAGACGTTTTATTATATTTCGCCGAAAATATGGGCGTGGAAAAAACGTCGTGCCTACACTATAAAAAAATATGTTGATAAGATGTTTGCAATTTTCCCTTTTGAAAAGGAATTTTACAAGCAGTTTGATTATGATGTTGAGTACGTCGGCAATCCTCTTATTGATGCGATGAGGGCCAAGGAAAAAGATATTTTGCCGTATGAGGATTTTGTGGAAAAATATTCTTTGGATTCCCGCCCTAAAATTGCACTTGTGCCGGGCAGCAGAAAAAATGAGATTCAGAAACTTTTGCCGGAGATGTTGAAAATAGTTCCCCGTTTTGGCAATTATCAGTTTTTGGTCTGTGGTGCACCGGGTATTGAAAAGGGTTTTTATTCAAGTTTTTTGAATGGTTTCAGCGGTGTCAATATTATTTACGGTGATACGTATAATGTTGTAAAACATTCAATTGCAGCCGTTGTAACATCCGGAACGGCAACCCTTGAGACTGCTATTTTGGGAACGCCTCAAGTTGTGGTTTACAAACTTAATACGATAAGTTATTGGGCTGCAAAAGCTTTTGTTAAGATAAAATATTTTTCGCTTGTAAATATAATTCTCGGGCGTGAGGCTGTTAAGGAATTGTTGCAATCCAAACTCTCTGATGACATTTCGTCGGAATTGGAGAGAATAATTTCTGATGATGATTATCGAAAAAAAATGACGGATTCATACAAAGAGATTATTGCGGTCTCGGGCGATGGAACGGCTTCAAAGAAAACGGCGCAGATAATTTATCAGGATATTCAAAAAAAAAATTAAATAACTGAAAAAAATGGCTGAGGAAAACAAATTACAAAAGAAAAAATCTTTTTTTTCAAAAAAGGAAGGCAAAACGGGATTAATATTTCTCTTTGGTGGTGTAGCCTCGTTGTTTGCGTTTAGAAATCCTATTTTGAATTTTTTTCGGGAAGTATATCAAGACATGATGGCCTCGATGACGGGTTCTATTGTCGGATTCGGGGTTTTGGGGTTGCTTGTTTTTATGGCGACTGACAAAAGGGCACGCAATCTTATTGTTTACGGTTTCAAATCGTTGATGCGTTGGATTACGGGTTTGTTTACCGAATTGGATCCTATCAAAATACTTGAAAGCCATATTGAGGAGTTGGACAGAAATTTCAAAATGTTAGGAGATAATATTGCAAAATTGCGCAATAATATGATTAGAATAAAGGAAACCCGTGATTCCAACAATAAGGAGATTCTTAGAGCTACAAAACTTATTGAGGAGGCAAAACGTCAAAACCGTCAGGAGGTGGTTGCCGTTAATTACAATCAAATCGGCAGGCTCAAAGCCTTGAATCAAAAATACGATGTTATGATTGGCAAAATGGAAAATCTTAACAACGTTTTGATAAAAATGCACACGTATTCTTCTTACAAATTGGCTGATACGCGTAATGAAATCCGAATGAAAAAACAGGAATATTCGGCGATTTCAAGCGGTTATTCAGCGATGGAGAACGCGCGTAACATTTTGGAGGGTAATTTCAGCCGCAATGAAAGATATGATGCTGCAACTGACGCTTTAGCGGCGGATTTAAGCACGAAGATTGCCGAAATGGATAATTTTATGGAACTTTCATCAGGAATTTTCAGAGATATGGACCTTCAGAATAGCATTTATAAAGTTGAAGGAATGGAAATGTTTGATGAGATTACAAACAAAGGTAAAGCCATTTTGGACAAATTAGATTCCTCGCAGAATTATAGTTATTTTCCTGAAAAATCATAAAATAGATTAAAAAAATATGAGAAGAAAACAAATGCCGCTGCTTCTAAAACTTTTGATTTATGTTGCAGTGTTTGCAGTAATAGGAGTTTTGTTTTTTATGTTTAAAGACCGTTTGTTTTAAGCATAAAAACTAAAAAAAATACCCCGCATCGGTTTTAAATTTTTTAAGCCTTTGCGGGGTTTATCACACTATGAAACAAAATTACTACCTATTATTTGTCGAGCGGAAATTTGCTCATCATTTCGTTAACCTCGCCTTTTACTTTTGCGATAACGTCATCATTATTAATGTTTTTGATAACGGTATCAATAAAATCAACGATTCTAACGATTTCTGCTTCTTTGATTCCGCGGGTTGTGATTGCGGGAGTACCGAGTCTGATACCAGAAGTCTGGAATGCTGAGCGGCTGTCAAAAGGAACCATGTTTTTGTTAGCGGTGATGTCGGCTTTTTCCAAAGCGATTTGAACCTCTTTTCC
>JAFYDK010000080.1 GCA_017544805.1 Bacteroidales bacterium
CCGCGAAACCGTCCGCGAAAAACTTATGCAAAACACTGCGATAGAGGATATTGCGTGGGCTGACGGCGACATTATCGGCAAACAGCGCATGGGCTGGGGCAGAGAGTTGAACGGCGGATATATTAATTTTCAGTGTTATCCAGTTTCGTGGAATTTTTTGAGATTTTTGGGAGTTGAAGTTCCCGAAGGCAGGGATTTTACGGAAAACGACGAAAAATGTGAAAACGGCGTTTTTATTTTCAACGAGACGGCAAAAAAGCGTTTCCGTCTTACTTTGGATACAAAAGTCCGCGGACATATTGATGAGACTGACATTGCCGGTTTTTGTAAAGACTTCAATTACAAGCCGTTGCAGTACGGAATAGAGCCGTTTGCGTTTTACGTTATGGGTGCAAAACCGTGGCGGGCACAAAAGCAACTTTACTTGCGCATAAAAGCGGGTTCTAATTTGCCGTCGGTTGTGGATTTTGTCAAAGAAACGCTGACGGAACTTGACCCTGATTACGAGACTCAGCAGCGCGACGTTATAACTTTTGACCGCGAGACGGCGTACAATTACACTCAGGAGACTAATCTTGCGATGCTTGTAACGCTGTTTACGTTTGCGGTGCTTTTGATTGCGCTGACAGGACTTTTGGGCGTGGTTTTGTTTGAGACAGAACGCCGCAGAAAGGAAATCGGAATACGGAAAGTCAACGGCGCAACGGTAAAGGAGATACTTCTGCTGTTTAATAAAAAGTTTGCAGCGTTGGTTTTGATAAGTTTTGTAATTGCGTGTCCGATAGCGTATTATGTAGTTGTAAAATATCTTTCAAACTTCACATACCATTGTCCTGTTTATGTATGGGTTTTTGGTGCGGCGTTAATCCGTGCGCTTGTTCTTACCGCTTTAACGGTTACGGCGGCATCTTTCAAAGCCGCAAATGAAAACCCGGTCAGAACGTTGAAGTCGGAATAAAAGAGTTGCTTGGTGTAAAAATAAAACAATAATGAAAAATTTTAGGTTAAAAAGTTTGTTTTCTGCATCTTCGCTTTTGAATATTGCGGGAATTGCCGTGGCTGTGGCTGCGTTTTATATCATTTTGGTCAGCACGAGTTTTGAAATCAATTTCAACAAAGACATAAAAGACTGCCAAAATATTTATCAGGTCAGCATAACGGCTTTGGATTTTCATGACTCGCCTATGAACATGATTCCAAGACCGTTAGGCGAAAAAATCATAAACACGATGCCGTTTATTGAAAGCGGCGGCTGTTTCAGACAGACTTATAAAGGCGAGATTTTCGCTCAAAAAAACGGTGCGTGGGAAAACCTGCATTTGCAGACCGCTTCCTGTACGCCGCAAATTTTGGAGATTTTCGGCTTTGACTTTTGCGAAGGCAAGCCGGAGGATTTTTCCGCTGAGGGCAAAGTTATAATCAGCCGTTCAGCCGCCGAAAAATTCTCTCTAAACATAGGTTCGATGCTTAAAACATCTCCCAGAGATTCAGTTGTTTACGAGGTCGCAGCCGTGTTTGATGATTTCAGCAAAAACACCGAGTTTGCCGAATACGACGTCATCAAATTTATCGGTGATGCGGACATTGACCAGATGTTTTTGTGGGGATACGTGTATTATTTCAAGGTCAAAGACGGCACAGAAAACGTCAAAGAAAAATTTGCTGAAAATATTAAACCTCTGATTCGCAGTTTCGTTTCCAAGGGAGATGACGAATTAACTGACGAAAAAATTGACGAGGAAACCGCATTGTATCTTGCCGGAGTTGAGAGGTTGACTGACTTGCAGTTTTGCAGCAACATCGGAGGTTTCGGACACCGCGCCGATAAACAAATTGTTTACTCTATGTTGCTGATTGCCATAATGATAATGCTGATTGCGTATGTTAATTATATCAACTTTTTCTTTTCGCAGATTCCGCAAAAACTTAAAAGTGTCAATATCAGAAAAATTCACGGTTGTAGTCGCGCAAACCTGATTTTGTCGTTCATTTTTGAAGCGGCAGTGTTTACTTTTGCGGCGGTTTTGACGGCGGTTTTTATTGTTAGAGGGGTTCAGACGGCTGATTTGGGCGAAATTATCGGACATTCTTTGGATTTTTCCGACAATCTGACTGTCAGTCTGTTAACGGCAGGTTTGGCGTTTGCGGCGGCGGTTTTGTCAAGTGTTTATCCAGCGTTTTACATCACAAGGCTTCAACCGGCTTTGGCGTTGAAAGGCATAACGGCGCAAAAAGGCAGAAATTTTGTTACGAAATATGTTTTAACCGGATTTCAGTTCACTGCGTCTATTGTGCTGATTATTTGCACGTTGTTTATCCAAAAAAACAACAGTTTTCTGCTTGACAAGGACTTGGGGTTCAATAAGGACAACCTGCTGACCACATACGTTACGCCCAAAATCGCCGAAAAAACGGACGTAATCCGCGAAAAACTGTTGCAAAACACAGACATTCAGGATATTACGTGGTCAGGATATTTGTTGGGCGGAAAAGAGGAGATGAATTACAGCGAAAAATTAAACGGCGAAGACATTTTGTATCAATGTCTTTATGTGTCGTGGGATTTTTTGGATTTTATGGGCATAAAAGTTTCAGAAGGTCGTGATTTTCAGGAGTCTGACTCAAAAACTTCCGAGCGGCTTTTGATTTTCAACGACAAGGCGCGTAAAAAATTCAATTTGACTTTGGATTCACAAATAGGCGAGGGAGAAGGCGGCAGAAAACAGGTTGTCGGTTTTTGTAACGATATATATTTCAAGCCGTTGCAGTACCAGTCGGGCGAATTTGCGTTTCAGGTTTACAACAGGAGTTTCCCGTATCCGTGCCATTGTCTTTATGTCAGGACAAAAGAGGGTGCAGAATACGCCAAAACTTCGGAATTTGTCCGTCAGACTTTGCTTGAAGCCGACCCTGAATATGACGGTCCGTTTTATGAAATTCAGAGTTATGACCGCTATATTTCAGAAATTTACACCGGCGAAACGAATTTGGCGGCTTTGATTTCGGCGTTTACTTTTGCGGCTGTTTTGATAACGGTTATGGGGCTGACGGGTGTTGTTTTGTTTGAGACCGAAAGGCGCAGAAAAGAAATCGGGATTCGTAGAGTCAGCGGTGCGACAACGAAAGATATTTTGTTGTTGTTCAACGGCCGGTTTGCGGTTTTAGTCAGCGTATGTTTTGCAATTGCTTTACCTTTGGCGTTTTTAGCGGTTCAGAAATATTTTTCAGCGTTTGCAAATCATTGCCCCGTTAATTGGTATATTTTTGCGGCGTCATTTGTTTTAACGCTTTTATTGACGCTTATTGTTGTAACGGTTTCAAGTCTTAAAGCCGCAAACGAAAATCCGGTTAGGACTTTAAAGACGGAATAAAAATATCAGCGTTTTTGTTCAAAACTCTAAAAAAAGTGAGATTCGGACAAAAACGCTGTTAAAAAAAATTATTTTGCTGCAAATCTTATTGTTTCTAACGTGCAGATTGATTTTTCTTTTGTGTCAGATTTGAAAACCAAAAATACAGCATGTTTACCTGTCAAATTGTTCAAACCGTTGAGTTTGACGGGCTGTTCGGCGGAAGTTTTTGACATTTGAGATGAAACTTTAAGAGTTCCTGCAAGTTTTCCGCCTTGTTGTGTCCATGGACGGTCGATGTAGACATCTATCTGTCCGTCAATGCCTTCGGGCGTCATTCCAAGAAGCAACCAAACGTCATTTTTACCGTTAAAACTATCAAAGTTGAAATATTTGTAACCGACAATAGAACCGTCTGTGTTGTTAACAACGGGATTGATGTTGTTTTTTACGACGTAAGGTTCTTTTTCGTTGCTATCAGTGCCGTATGCGGCTGCTACGTATGAGCCAAAAAACTTGTTGTTAGGCCATTCGTGAATTGCGGTTTTAGGTCCTGTATACCAACAGCAAATTCCGGCGGGGTGAATTTCCAACGGGTTGAGGCCTTCAACAGAAAAGCCTTCTGAGGTGTATTCGCCTTCCGAAATCGTAACTTTTCCGCCTTTGCCTTCTTCTACTTCAACTGTTATCGGTGCAACCATCGCTTGACGGGAAAATTCGTTCAATCCGTTTTGACGGTGATAGAAAACCCACCATTTGCCGTTGATTTCGCAGATTGAACCGTGCGTATTTCCGCTGACGTTAGCCGAGGCGAAAACTTTGCCGTCGGGGTCTTTTTCGCGGGCGCGGCCGTCAATTATCGTTCCGCCATAGGTCCAAGGTCCGAGTGGGGTGTCGCTGTATGCGTAGGCGAGTGTGTAGTTGGAAGTGGGCAGTCCAAAATCGCCGTCCTTGGTGAAACGGCTGTAAATGAACACGTATTTGTCTTTGATTTTGCGGATGGATGAGGCTTCAAAGAAACGAAACTCGTTGTCGTCCTTGTCTTCAAAACCGCCAATCATTCTTACGGTTACTTTTGTTCCTTTCTTGACTGTTGCCATCGTTTCGGGGTCGAGTTCGGCAACGTGCGATGTGCCGAATCCCCAATAGCCGTACACTTTGCCGTCGTCGTCCACGAATACTGCCGGGTCAAATTTCAAAACGCCGTCTGTTGTATCGGGATTTGCTTTGCTCCAATTGATAACTTCAAAAGGTCCGTCGGGACGGTCGCTTTTTGCTACCATTCCGTTTCTGCCGCCGACTTGATTGTTAGGGTATAGGTAGTAAGTTTTTTTACCGTCTTTTTCAACCATTGTAACATCCGGTGCAAAAAGTACATCGGCTTCTTTTTGTACCTCGCCTTTACCGTTTTTGTCAACTTTGAAAATTACGCCGTCGTAACGCCATTTTGTAAGGTCATCAACCGGTGCTGACCAAACGACTTGGTCTCGTCCGCAATAATTTTTGATTTCGATGTCGTGAGACCCGTAAATGTAAACGCGTTTTTGTCCTGGATTGTCAGGGTCGTCAAAAACGTAAGGTTCGCCGTCTGGAATATGTTCCCAAAGCGGGAGATAAGGGTTGCCGATAGTTGAGAGGACAGTTTCAGGAGCCTCAAATTTTACTTCCTGAGTGCACGCCGCACAGAGCGCAAGTCCGCTGATGGCTAAAAATTTAATTTTGTTTTTCATAAAATATTAGAGATTAATTTTTTTTTATTTTCAAGTTGCAAATGTAACATTTTTTGTGGCGTAAGCAATTGCCCTTAGAAAAATTTATCGTAGATTCTCTCGGTGTAAATATATTTTAATTAATGTTTGTATTAAATCAAAAAATTAGTTGAAAAAAACAAAAAAAACAATTAAATTTGCAGCCGTAAAAAAATGTTTACTATGAAAAAAATTTTTTTATTAACATTGTTAGTTTTTGCTGTTTTTTCAGCAAATGCACAAAAGAAATCACAAAACGCTATGATATTATTAGAAACATCTTTGGGTAACATTAAAATCGAACTTTTTAATGACACCCCCGTCCACAGGGACAATTTTTTGAAACTCGTTAACGAGGGCTTTTATGACGGCATTCTTTTTCACCGTGTCATTCAAGGCTTTATGATTCAGACCGGCGACCCCGAAAGCAAAACAGCCGAAGCGGGTGCAAGATTAGGTTCAGGCGGTCCGGGTTACACTCTTCCCGCTGAAATCGTTCCCTCGCATTACCACAAACGCGGCGCAATTGCTGCGGCAAGAACCGGCGATCAAGGCAATCCTCAGCGCAGAAGTTCGGGTTCACAGTTTTATATCGTTGACGGTACAAAAACTCCCGTTTCAACCTTGAAACAATACGCAAGATACGGTTTTGAATTTTCTGATGAGCAGTTGAAAGACTATGAAGAAATCGGCGGCGCACCAACTTTGGACGCTCAATACACTGTTTTCGGACAGGTTGTTGAAGGTATGGACGTTGTAGACAAAATCGCAAACGCAGAAAAAGATTCAGCCGATCGCCCAAAACAAGACATCAAAATCATTAAGGCAACGGTGGTAAAATAGTATAGAAAAATGTTAGAAAAGATAAAAGATTTGATGGCGGAAGTCGAAAATTTCGCTGTCGATACAAAAGAAAAAGCAGAAGAACTCCGCTTAAAATACCTTTCTAAAAAAGGCGTTTTAAACGAGATTTTCGCCGAGTTCAAAAAGGTTAAACCAGAAGAAAAAAGAGAATACGGTCAAAAAATCAACTCACTTAAAACGTTGGTTGAAAACAAGATAGCCGCTGCTCAGGAGGCTTTTGAAGACCAAATGTCAAAACCTAACGACCTTGACATCACGCTTCCCGGTCCTAACTACAACCTCGGTTCTCATCACCCGATTACGATGGTTAAAAACGAGATTATTGAGATTTTTTCAAGACTTGGTTTTACCGTTGCTGAGGGTCAGGAAATTGAAGACGATTATCACAACTTTACGGCACTAAATTTTCCGCCCGAACACCCCGCACGCGATATGCAGGATACGTTTTTCATTGAAACAAATCCTGACATTCTTCTTCGTACGCATACTTCGGGAGGTCAGGTCAGAGTTATGGAAAAACAAAAACCGCCGATTAGAGTTTTGGTTCCCGGACGTGTTTTCAGAAATGAGGCTGTTTCGGCTCGTTCGCACTGTATTTTCCACCAAATCGAAGGTCTTTACATTGATAAAAACGTTTCATTCGCAGATTTGAAACAGACGTTAATGTATTTCGCCAAAGAATTTTACGGCGAAAAAACCGAAATTCGTTTGCGTCCGAGTTACTTTCCCTTCACCGAACCAAGTGCTGAAATGGACGTTTCATGCTCAATTTGCGGCGGAAAAGGTTGCGGAATCTGCAAAAACAGCGGCTGGCTCGAAGTTCTCGGCTGCGGAATGGTTCACCCTAACGTTCTCAAAAACTGCGGCATAGACCCTAACGAATACTCAGGATTCGCTTTCGGTATGGGTATCGAACGTACAGCAATGCTCCGCTACGGCGTTACAGATATTCGCATGTTTTTTGAGAATGATATGAAGTTTTTATCAAGGTTTAAGTATTAAGATTTTATGTTCTTTTTTGAAAAAAAGAACCAAAAAACTTTTATATTCGGCTCACTGCGTTCGCCGGAGTAAGTTATGTAAGGGTTACGTACGCCACTCCGCGCGAAGCGCGAATATAAAAAATTTCCGGTTCCCTTTTTTAAAAGGGAACAAAAAAAATAAAAAAAATGAGTTTTATTGACGATTTGAAATGGCGCGGTATGATTCATGACATCATGCCGGGTACAGAAGAGCAGTTAGCGAAAGAGATGACCACTGCGTATGTTGGTATTGACCCGACGGCGGATTCTCTTCATATAGGGCATTTGGTTTCGATAATGATATTGAAACATTTTCAAATGGCCGGACATAAGCCTATTGCGTTGGTAGGTGGTGCAACGGGCATGGTTGGCGACCCGTCAGGAAAGTCAGCCGAGCGTAATCTCTTGGACGAAAAGACGTTGAACCACAATAAAGAGTGTATTAAAGCGCAGTTAGCAAAGTTTTTGGATTTTGAAAGCGACGCGCCCAACAAGGCTGAATTAGTGGACAATTACGATTGGATGAAAGATTTTTCGTTCATTAATTTTATCCGCGACATTGGTAAGCATATCACCGTTAATTATATGATGGCGAAAGATTCTGTTAAAAAGCGTTTTGCGAGTGATTCTCGTGAAGGTATGAGTTTTACGGAGTTTTCGTATCAGTTGATGCAGGGTTATGACTTTTATTATTTGAGAAAGCATAAAAACTGCAAACTTCAAATGGGCGGTGCTGACCAATGGGGCAATATCACGACTGGTATGGAGTTAATCCGCAGAATTGACGGTCCTGAGGCTGAGGCTTTTGGTCTTACTTGTCCGCTTATAAAAAAGGCTGACGGCACAAAGTTCGGAAAGACGGAAAAAGGTAACGTTTGGCTCGACGAAAAACTTACTTCTCCGTATGAGTTTTATCAGTTTTGGATAAATACTTCTGACGAAGATGCAGAAAGGTACATCAAGATTTACACGTTGCTATCAAAAGACGAAATTGAGGCGTTGATTGCAAAACACAAAGAAAATCCGTCTTTGAGGGTTCTTCAATCGGAATTAGCAAAGAGAATCACGATAATGGTTCACGGCGAAGAGGCTTATAATACGGCTGTTTCGGCTTCACAAATTCTTTTTGGCAAGGGTACGAAAGAGCAATTAACAGCCCTTGACGAGAAAACATTTTTGTCAGTTTTTGCCGGTGTTCCGCAGTTTTCTGTTTCAAAAGACGAGTTGAAAAACGGTATCGGTGTTTTGGACTTGTTAGCAGAAAAGACTAAATGTTTTGCTTCAAAAGGCGAAGTTCGCAGAACGATAAAAGAAAACGGACTTTCAATCAATCAAGAGAAAGTTTCAGATCCGGAACTTGTCGTAAACGAGTCTTTCCTCTTGGACGAAAAATACGTTTTAGTAAAAAAAGGTAAGAAAAACTGGTTTATTATTAAAGCGGAATAAAAAAATTAAAAGAGGTTAAATAATAAAATTTAACCTCTTTTTTTATGTAATTATCATTTAAAACTGTACATTTGCCGTGAATTTTTAACGGAATCGCTATGCTTTTACGACTAATTGCAGAAAATATCTTATCCTTTAAGGAAGCAACGGAGTTTAACACATTCCCGTCGAGCAAAAGCCAAAGCCACGACAATCACAAGATTGAGTGCGGTCATGCTAACGTATTGCGTATGAGCGCAATATATGGGGCAAACGGCGCGGGTAAAAGTAATCTTATAAAGGTTTTGGAACTTTTGCAAATAATGGTAACAGCCGAGACTCTAAACAAATTTAAATTCTACAATATGCCTTTTATGCTAACCCCAGAAAACATTGAGAAACCTATGGGCATTGCAATAGAGTTTTATAGCAATAAAAAAGTTTTTTATTATCACATAGAGTTTTCTCCAAAGGAAGTAGTAACAGAAGAATTGCTACTGAGCCAAAAAAATAAAGACGTGGAATTGTTTTCTCGTAATGGCTCCGAGATCTCAATTAACTCAAAATATGTTGGCAAAGGCATCAATACACAATTTACAGATGCATTGAAAAGAATTGTGCGTCCTGATATGCTTTTGCTGTCTTTCTTAGGAAAATATTATTCAGAGGAGGCATCAGTAGTGTCGGATGTCTACAAATGGATTGCGTTTAAACTACAAATTGTTTTACCGAACTATAAATATAATTACATTCCTGACTTATTGGATACTAATTATGAATTCGCCAAGATGACTAACTTTGTTTTACCTGAGTTCAAAACAGGCGTCAAACAATTGAAAGTAAAAAAAAGAATTCTAACAGACGAAGACATTACAGACGAGAAATATAAACGAACAATTGAATTGGCAAAAAACAATCCTAATGTACCACAACGATTTGTTACAAAATTAGGTGATGTTATAAATATTTTATATAAAAATGGTCAGATAATCTCGAAAACAATAGTTGCCGTTCATACAAACCTTGACGGAAGAGAAGTTGAATTCTCTATTTCTGACGAATCCGACGGCACACGCCGCCTGATTGAATATATGCCATTGCTTTTCGATATTATCAATAGAGATTCGGTTTATGTTGTTGACGAGATTGAGCGCAGCCTTCATCCAATTATGATTAAGGATATTATCCGCAAAATCTCCGAAAGCGAGACCGCCAAAGGTCAACTGATTTTCACCACGCACGAATCATGCCTTCTCGACCAAAGCATCTTCCGTCCTGATGAAATTTGGTTCGCGCAAAAGGACGTTGAGCAAGCCACACAACTCTATCCGCTCAGCGACTTCAACATCCACAAGACCGCCAACATCGAAAACGGCTATCTTGACGGACGTTACGGCGGCATACCTTTTTTGTCTAACCTTAAAGATTTGCATTGGTAATGATACAGCGCAGAAGAGATTACGGCAAAAAGAATCCGTCAAGAGATGCACACAAAGTTTATATAGTGTGCGAAGGAAGAAAAACAGAACCAAGTTATTTTGCATTTTTTGAAGGGCTTTCGTCAAATTTGCAGGTTATAACTATTCCTCCAACGACGGGAACAGACCCTCTGAAACTTTTGGAACGTGCCAAACAAGTTTTTATAGACGATGACAGAGTACATTCCGTAGACTATACACACGGCGACACTGTCTGGTTTGTCATTGACACCGACACATGGGAAACAGAAGGTAAAATAACACCATTGCGCAAATTCTGCGACACCCAAAACAAATCTATTACAAAAGAATTTGACGAAATCAAACAATATTCCGCTTGGAATGTTGCCCAAAGTAATCCTTGTTTTGAAATTTGGCTTTATTATCATTTGATGGAAACGCCGCCGGAGGATTATGCTCCCCAAAAAGAACGCTTCAAAACATATTTTGACAAGGTTTTGCCGGGAGGTTTTGATTATGACCGTCATCCAAAATACTTGGCAGAGGCAATCAATAATGCTAAGACAAACTTCAAAAGAGATGAAGACAAAAAACTCGCTTTGTTTTCAACTGAAATGTTTTTGCTCGGCACAGAGATACTCGGCTTCGTAAAACGCGATTTGGACACACTAAAAAACAAATTGGCGTAAAACTTATATAACTATATGAAAACCGTTTCGGGCGGTGTACACAAGCAATAAAAAAGAATTCCCCTAATTTTTTTTCTAAAAAAATTGCAGAAAAATTTGACAATTAAAAAATCTTCCGCTAATTTTACAGCATAAAAAAATGAAATAAAAGCGACGGGAAACCGTCGGCGAAATAGATAAAAAACTATGAAAAAGATACTACCATTATTAAGCCTTGTGTTGTTGTTCAACATTGTTTCGTGTTCCATAATTGATGATGACGGGGAGGACAACGAACCCGAAAACACTGAGGAAAATATCAACAATGATGATAAAAATAATGTTGAGGAAAATATCAACAATGATGAGAAAAACAATGTTGATGAAAACACCAACACTGATGAAGAAACCGTAGAAGACAAGGAAGTTGCCGCCGCGTTTGAGTATTTGAATGCGGTTAGACAAAATCCTTCGGCTTATAGCAAAGAAATCGGTGTAGACCTTAGTGGGGTTTCAAAAATTCACGCATTGAAATGGAACGACATTTTAGCGAAAGTTGCCCAAGAAAGAGCCGAAGATATGGTTGCAAGAAATTATTTCGGGCATACCGACCCTGACGGTTACGGCACAAACATAAAAATCAACAATGCCGGATATACTTTGGACAAAAGTTGGTATTCTGACAAAAGTATGAATTATTTTGAAAGTCTTGCGGCAGGATATGCGGAAGGCAAAGCCACTGTGATTCAGTTGATTAATGACGGCGGAGCAAGTGATTCTAATGCCGGACACCGCAGACATCTTCTCGGAATGGATGATTTTTGGGGTGATTGTTACGACATCGGAATCGGAAAAGCCAAGGGCGGATATTACGGAACGTATTGGTGCTTTTTGATTGCAAAACATCAGTTTTAATATCTTGCTTCTAATTTTTCTGAAAGAGAAGAGTCTAAAAAACAAAAAAACGCAAACCAAAATTTTTAGGGTTCGCGTTTTTTTTGTTATACTTTTGTTATTACAAATTGCCGAAAAAAATTATTTTAATTCAAATTTCACAGCCTTTCCTGTCTCGCCAGCCGATAAGCCGATGAATGCTGAAAATTTACCTTTTTCAGCTGTCCAAGAATGTGTCTTGTCATCATAAAAACTTAAAGCTGATTTGTCGATTGAAAATGTTATCTCTCGGGTTTCTCCGGGCGTTAAATACACTTTCTGAAAACCTTTTAATTCTTTTACCGGACGTATTACCGAGGATTGCAAATCGCTGATATATAGTTGTAAAACTTGAGAACCCGAAACTTTTCCCGTGTTTTTTATCGTTACGGAAATATTGATTTTATCGTTTTCGGTCATGATATTTTTGTCGGCTTTCGGTTCCGAAATCTCAAATGTGGTGTAACTTAAACCATGTCCGAACGGGAAAAGCGGTTTTAGTTTGTTTTTGTCGGTAAAACGGTATCCTACAAAAATATCTTCTTTATATTCTTCGTCGATAATATCGTGAGCGGGACGCCATGTGCCGGGATAGCTGCCTGTAAAGTGTGCTCCACATTGATTGAGGTCGCTATACCAAGTAAAAGGCAGTTTGCCCGAAGGATTTGTATCACCCGACAAAATACTTGCAATAGCCTCGCCCGATTCCGAGCCTAAATACCATGCTTGTACAATGGCTGAAACTTTGCTAATCCATGGCATTGCTACCGAGTTGCCAGATATGTTTACAACTACGGTGTTCGGATTCGCAGCGGCAAGAGCCTCAATGAGTTTATCTTGATTGTAGGGCAATCCGTATTGTTTGCGGTCGTGTCCCTCGCAATCTTGATAATCGCTTTTGTTGAGTCCGCCGATAAAAATCACAACGTCGGCCACACGAGCCTTGTTTACGGCTTCTTGAGTGAGTTGCGATTCTGAGCGGCTTTCGTATAGACTGCGTCCCACTGTTACACCGTTGTAGCTCTGCACCGTATCGCCTACATATCCTCTTGCGTATTCCACCGTAGATTTATCGAAACGTGTTCGGATTCCATCGAGAGGAAGTATTTCTTTTTGTACTTTCAGCGATGACGAACCACCGCCTACTGTCATCATTTTTATAGCATTTTCGCCCACTACAAGAATTCTTTTTCCGTTGCTAATAGGTAAAATATTGTTGTCGTTTTTTAACAACACAATACCTTCCGTAGCAATTTTGAGAGCTGCTTCGTAGTGACTTTCCGAACATAAAAAGCCCATCGGACGATTTCTGTTCATTGTAGTACGGTAGAATAAGCGTAATACGCGGCGTACTTTCTCGTCAAGTTCTTTGGTGGTATATTTGCCTTCTTTTATTAGTTTTTTGTATGCCAAGGCAAGATAATATTGGTCGTAGGCGTTGGTGGCACCCATAGTAAGACCATCTGTCCAAGAGCCAAATTCCAAGTCAAGACCGTTTTTGATAGCCTCTTCTGTATCGTGACATCCACCCCAATCGCTTACTACAACACCGTCGAATTGCCAATCTTGCTTGAGTATCTTGTTGAGCATTATATCGTTGTGACAATTGTGTTGGTTTTTGTACAAATTGTAAGCTCCCATTATCGACCATGCACCGCCTTCGGTAACTGCTGCTCTAAACGCAGGCAGATAAATCTCGTGAAGTGCTCTTTCGCTTACTATCACATTTACCTGATGACGATATTCTTCGTCGTTGTTGAGAGCATAGTGTTTTATGCAAGAGGCAACACCTTTGGATTGAAGACCTTTTACGTAAGGTATTACCATACGTGATGCCAAGTAAGGATCTTCGCCCATATATTCAAAATTGCGTCCGCAAAGTGGCGACCGATATATATTGACACCGGGACCCAACATAACGTTTTTGTTTCTGTAAAGTGCCTCTTCGGCAAGATTTTCGCCATAAATCTTTGACATTTCGGGATTCCATGACGCCGCCAAACATGTTAAAGCAGGAAAAGCAACACACGAATCGTTGGTTTGTCCGGCTTGTTCCCACTCGTCCCAAAGTACATCGGGGCGCACTCCGTGAGGTCCGTCGTCGGTCCAAAGGTCGGGAAATCCAAGCCTTTTAACACCCGGACTCGAAAATTTGGATTGTGCATGAATTACGGCGATTTTTTCGTCGAGGGTCATGCGCGATAGTGCGTCTTCGATGCGGTTTTCTATTTGCTGATTTTCATCAAGATATACGGGCAACTGGGCTTTTAAGCCCAGTGTCCATATACCGATGAAAGCGACAGTAATAAAA
>JAFYDK010000081.1 GCA_017544805.1 Bacteroidales bacterium
CATTGTTTCTGTTAGGGAAAGCAAGTTTTATGTGTTGCAGCAGCATTGTGGTTTTACCCACGCCGCGTGCGCCTTTGATGCCGATAAGAGGCTCATTCCAGTCAATTGACGGATATAAGTATCTGACATAGTTGCAGTTGGTTGCCTCCAATCGTCTGTTATATGCTAAAAATAATGTTTCCATTTTTGGATTTTTTTAGTTTGTCCGACTGCAAAGTTACATAAATCTTTCTTTGTAAAGAAACTTTTTTACAAAAATCTTTCTTTGTAAAGAAACTTTTTTTGAAGATTTCTTTCTTTGTAAAGAAACTTTTTGTTATTAACAAAAATTAACACAAATTTATTTCGCAGAATTTAAAGATTTAATATTTTTGCAACGCTTTGTGGTAAAGTACGGCACGCCCCGTCCAAAGATTTTATCATACCACGCTTAATAAAATAATTATAATGTTTAACTTTGTGTCATAGTTTTTGTCGCAAAGTACGGGTCAACAAAACAGATAAAAACTAAGACACACAAAAAAAGTTCAACATTATGAATCATATTGAATATTTCAAATTACAAGCGAAAAATCTGTTTAAAGATTTTAAAACCCGTCAGTACAACAAAAGTAATAAATGCTACGAGTACACTCCCGAATTTTTCGATATTGGAGGACTCTTTTTCTCTCTTGAAATTCCTGATGATAAAGACAATTTCACGTTCACATTGATGAACGCTCAGCACGTCATAGCCAAGATGGTAGGCTTTGAGAAATGGGAAAATCTTATTCGCGCTTCCGAATCAGCACAAAATTCAGCAAAAGAAAGACTTGATTATGTCAAGCAAGATTTTTCTTGGAGTGTAAAACAAAAATCGTATGCACTCGGATTCGGCGAACCAATTTACCGTGCAGCAGCATATCAAGATTTGGAATTGGAAAGTTTCAATTTTGATTATTCCAATCTGAGTGAAATGGCTCTAAGACCGCCAATTGGTTTCTCTGCAAAAAATCCAAAAACTGGCTTATATGATTTCGCTGTTAAAATCGGCAGTCATTTTTTCATCGGCAACGGCAAAAATTTGCGCTTTGCTAAAATTGCAGCAGACAAAAAGGCGTATCAGTTTTTGTGCAATGAAGAAGCTAAGGTTCTGTATGGCAAGTCAATAGATGAACCTGTCGAAGAATCCGAGGAATGGTCTATACCTGTTCAGAAAAGTGTTGATGAGAATCGTAAATAAACGGGCATATTATGGTAAAATCAGATTACAGATTTGCATCAACTCTAAATCCTTATGGATTAGATAAAAACAACAATTTGGTTTGTGTTGATGACGTTCCTAACGGATTGGATTGTGGTTGCGTATGTCCGGCGTGCAAAGTTGACCTTATTGCAAAACAAGGCGACGAAAGGGTACATCACTTTGCCCATAGTTGCGATGATAAATCATGTCTGCATATTCAGGAAACATATTTCCAAGCAAATCCTTGAAAACAACAAGTATATTATGTTGCCGGAATACGACATAATAAAATCAGAAAAAATTGCAATTACCAATATAACATTGCAAAATCTTACGTATGCAGCCAATATTTTGCCGGATATTGTTGTTGAAACAGAAATCGGAATGCAATTTTATATACGTTTTAAGCGCAAAAGAGGAAAAGATATTTCCTTTGATAGAAATAATGTTTACCTTGAACTTGACGCTAATAATATAAAACTCAACGAATTAGAAAGTTTTTTATTATATTCTACTGAAAACAAAAATTGGTTGAATAATCCGTTTTATGATAAATATTTAGAGCAGGAATATCAGACAATGGAATCCGCAATTTCGCAAATTGATAATTCTGCTGAAAATAACGAACTTAATGGAATAATAGAACCAAATTTTGTCAGCAATAAATCTTGGTCGTATGATAAACAGAATATGACGAATACTAATCAAGAAATGCTGTTGAATGATTTGCAAAATTTAGAAATTGATGTATCAGGAAATTTGACACATAAAAATCATTAATAGTAATCACCGTTTATCGCAGAAAAATGTGATAAACGGTGATTTTATAAAGTTTTATTTTACTTGCGCGGCTTGGTTAATGGGTTCTTTACGGCTGTCCCAAAAGGCAATTATTGTAACTGTCTTATCGTCAAAATAATACACCATCTTATTTTTACCGCTGACAATAATACTTCTGTACTGTTTGGAACGCCCTTCAAACAACGGATCTAATGAGCCCATACGAGGATTATTTAACAATAAATCAGTAATATGACGAATTTCGTCGCGAAAAATTTTCTCGAATTTCACGCCGAAATTTGTCCTGATATATACGGCAATTTCCTTTACGGATAATTTTGCCTTTTCGTCCCAAATCAATTTCATACTGCAACAGCCATTTCCAATTGTTGTTCTTCTTCAAGTTGTTCCGCTCTTGCGATTTCTTCGTCCCATTCACGAAAAAAATCCTCGTTCGTGACATAAGACCCAGCGTTGATGCGTGCTTCCGCCTCGTCGAGCATGGCATTGATTTCGTCCATAGTGTAAGAACGGAGATTTCTCTCGTATTCCTCAACATCAAAGTCATCATCTTTTTTCGACGCGGCAAACGCCGTTTTAATGCTTTCCATAAGCATAAGACTGAGTTCAAATTTTTCGCTGTTGTTCAAGTTTTTTGCCAACTCCCAGCAACGCATTACTTCTGTTTTCATAGTTTTAAAAATTTTAGTTTAACGCCGTAAAATTAGAAAAAGTTTTCGAAAATCTCAAACTTTTTATTCTCCGTCCGCCATAACAAACGCCGCCAAAGATTTCGGATTTTTAAAATATGAAGTTTTGCAAGAATACACCCATTATATTTTCACAAAACTATAAAAAATGCGATTTTCTGAAAATATAAAGCCTTTTATTTGCAAAAACTACGAAAAAACATTTGTTTGTGAAAATATAAAACCTTATATTTGCAAAAAAATATTAATAACAAAAAACAGCAAAAATGGAACTGATTAGAGAGGATTATCTGAAACTTATCCGCCCTTATTACAATGTTGACCTGATAAAAGTGATTACAGGTGTGCGCAGGTCGGGAAAATCAGTGCTGATGGAGACTATAAAAAATGAGATCATCTCCAATGGCATCAAAGGTTCGCACGTCATAAGCATCAACCTTGAAGACCTCGATTATGCCTTTATCACCGATGTAAAAGACCTCTACACCGAAATCGTCAGCCACATCACGGAC
>JAFYDK010000082.1 GCA_017544805.1 Bacteroidales bacterium
CTTTTGAAGTTTTGGTATACGAGCCTAAAAACAAACGCGTAAAGCGTAATGGCGACAAAGTTAAGAAAACCACTCTTGACGGAGAAACTTTCCACAAAGTAGCGGAGTATAATGGAAAAGCGTTAACAATAAAGTTTTAGCTTTAGGCTAAAATTTCATTGTACTAACTAATATTCATAAAAAAAGGAAACATTGTTCTAATAAAAAATGTCGGCATTGATGATTTTCAGTGCCGACATTTTAGTTTTTTTATGTTGATAACGTGTTGAATCTAATAAACTTTGTTTACGACCATTATAAAACCGCCTTGAGGTTTACATGTAATTTTATTTAACGGTTTTTCCAAAGTTTTGTTTTCCCATGAAAATTGTTGTTCTCCGTCAGAAAAAAGTGTTGTAGGAAGATTTTGGTTCAAAAAATCCAAATTGAATTCTAAGGTTTGTTCTATATTCTTGCCGTTGATTCCGGCTATGTACCAAACATCGCCTTTACGTCTTGCCAAAACGACGGATTCTCCCGGATAGCCGGCGAGAAATTTCGTTTCGTCCCAAGCGGAAGGTAAATTTTTGAAAAAGTTTTGAACTTCTTGCGGTTGCGACAAATAACTTTCAGGTTTGTCTGCTAAATGTTGAAGACCGCTTTCGTAAAGTACCGTTAAAGCCAATTCATGAGCGTTTGAGGTGATATGCGGATGTTGCGAATCGGAAAAAGCGCAAGGTGTATAATCCATAGGACCGATGACGTTTCTCGTAAAAGGCAGCGTAGCATTGTGTGAGGCGGCTTTCTCGGTAAAAGTCGGAACGTTGTTGTACCATTCTGCACCGTAAACGCCTTCGGTTGAAAGAAGGTTCGGATAGGTTCTTTGCCAGCCTCTGGGAACTGTTGCACCGTGAAAATTAACTGTCAAATGATGTTTTGCCGCACATTCCAATAGGTCTTGACAATACTCCATGTTCAAAACATTGTCGCCGGAAAAAAAGTCGATTTTAACGCCTGCTACTCCGATTTTTTCGCACCATGAAAATTCCTTTTCTCTGTCTTGAGGTTTGTTAAGACGAAATTTCGGACCGGGTGCACCGTCAATCCAACCCACAGACGAATTGTACCAGATTATAGGTTTTACATTTTGGGATAATGAGTATTTTACTGCATCTTCTATTGTTTTGCCGTTTTTCATCTCGTCCCATTCTGCATCAATCAAAACATACGGAAGATTCAGAGTTTTAGCCATATCAACATATTTTTTGATAATCTCGTAATTGTTGGAGCCGTGATTATAAGCCCAATAAATCCATGATACGACACCCGGTTTTATCCAATCCGTATCTTGAAGTTTATTTGGTTCACTGACATCAGTTATGAGCGTACTTTCCACAATGTCAGAAAGTTTGCCGATTATAACAACTCTCCATGGAGAATGCCACGATCCTTTTATGATTTTATCGTTTTTGTCGGGAACTACTTTGAAAATTTCTTTGTCGTTGTAAAGGCATGATGCGCTTTGAAGTCTTTCGATGTTAGCCTCAGAAATGAGAGCAAATACGTCTTTTTCAGTCTCTAACAAACAAGGATAACCCCAGCGGTTGTTGAATCCTTCTTCGTCGGTGAAAGTTCCGCTGAAAGAGGGTTCGGGTTTTAATTTTGCCGTTGTTGAAGTCGGGAAAAAGCCTTCATAAGCCTCTGTCCATTGTTGAAACCATCTTGTAATTCCTTCGGGAATTTTGTAAGATGTTAATTCTTGGGGTAACGTTTGGTTTTTAAGACCGCTGATTTCGTAACGGAAGGCAATTCCATCGTTATAAATCCTTAAAACGAGTTTCGTGTTTTTGGAAAGTCCGGCTTCAAATTCTTTGGCTTGATTGGTGCAATGACGTTTTTTGCCGCTTAGCATTTGATAGTCTTGAGAAATTTCTTTTACGAATTTGAAATTTTGTGCAGGTTTGCAGCCGTTGAATCCAGTTTGAGGAATTTCCAAAACTTTAGAATTTTGATAATAAACCGTTAAAATGCCTTTCGGAGAGGTTTTAACTATAATTTTTCCGTTCGGCGAGCTCAAATCCTGAGCGTTTATTGTTATGATTGCCGATAGAAAGAAGAAAATAAACAGAAAATTTTTTTTCATGTGTTTTTGTTTTTTAAAGTGATTTACAAAGATAATCACTAAAAAAAATTAAATTGTTATATTTTGGTAACAAAAGGTTGCTTTTTGGTAACAAAAATCTTATCTTTGCGGGAAATTTTTATTAGTAAATTTTTTAAGAGAAAAAATCCATGAACTTTAAGAGAGCGTTGTTATATGCTGTAATTTTCTCAGTTGCATTTCTTTCATGTGAAAAAGACTCGCAACTCGATACTGACAAAAAAGACATTAAATCTTACCTCAATTCCAAAAATATCAGTTATGAGGAAAAATCCAATATTTATTATTCTGTCATAACGGAGGGCTCTGGAGAGCAGTGTAAGGAGGGCGATACTATTGCTATAAAATACAAAGTGTGCCTTATGAACGACGAGAGAACGGGAATTGATTCTTCGCTTGTAAAAGCCGAAACATATTATTTGCCTACAACTATTCCTACGGCTGTAAATGACGGTCTTATTCCGGGAGTTCAGATCGGTTTAACGACAATGAGAGAAGGCGGAAAATCAGAACTTTATATTCCTTCGGGATATGCCTACGGCGCTAAGGAAATAAAAGGCGAAACATACGCCAATCTTATTTTTTATGTTGAACTTTGCGAGATAAAACATCATGACTCCAAGCATTGATATAGTTTTTGCACCGGATTTGTACCGTTTTCATGAAAAGCATCAAAATATTGTTTTGATTGATATTTTGCGGTTCACCTCCACGATGATAACGGCATTGGCAAACGGTGCGTTGTCAGTTGAGGCGTATGCTGAGGCTGAAATACCGTTGAAACTGAAAAAAGAACAGCAGTACGTTATTTGCGGTGAATATAAAGGTGCAGATATTGATGGTTATGATTTCAATAATTCGCCTGTTTCTATGACAAGGGAAAACGTATCGGGCAAAAAACTTGCTTTTTGTACCACTAACGGAACTTATACGAGGTCGGTTATTTACGATTATGAAACGATTTTGGCGGGTGCGTTTTTGAATTTTTCAGCGTTGTGTAAAAGGCTTTCTTTAGACAACAAATCGGTAACGTTGGTTTGTAGCGGAAGTTCTCGCCGTCCTGCCGTTGAAGATATTCTTTTTGCGGGGGCTGTGGCTTCTTACTTGTCGGAAAAATCCGGTTTTGATTATATTGATGAAAGTGTTTTTATGGCTGTTTCGCTTTATAATCTTGCTAAAAACGACGTTGAGGCTTTTGTTAAAAAAAATGCTCCGGGAAAAAGAATTATAACGGAAACTAATGAAAAATATGCAGCCGATTTTGATTATGTTTTTCAAACGGATTTGTATGATATTGTGCCGGAGGAAACCTCTGCATTTAAATTTGAAATAAAAAAATGAGCAAAAAAGTAGTTATCGGTTTGTCTGGCGGTGTAGATAGCGGCGTTGCGGCTTATCTTTTGAAGCAGCAAGGGTACGAGGTACACGCTTTGTTTATGATTAATTGGAAGAATTCTTCCGTAACACTTTCCGGCGATTGTACTTGGGAAGAGGATCAGTTGGTGGCTCAAATGGTTGCTAAACAATTAGACATACCTCTTCATGTTGTTGATTCAAGCGAAAGGTATCTCTCGCACGTTGTCGATTATATGTTCAACGAATACGAAAAAGGTCGTACTCCTAATCCTGACGTTTTGTGTAACAGAGAGATAAAATTTGAAATTTTCAATCGTTATGCTCAAGAGCTCGGAGCGGATTACGTTGCAACGGGACATTATTGTCGCCGTGATACTGTTATCGGCGAAGACGGAAAAGAGTATTCGCGCCTTTTGGCAGGCTCAGACCCTAACAAAGACCAAAGTTATTTTCTTTGTCAGATGAGTCAGCAGCAATTGAAAAACGTACTTTTTCCGATCGGAGATATAATTAAACCTGAGGTCAGAAAAATAGCCGCTTCAATTAATTTGGCTTGTGCAAAACGTAAAGATTCTCAAGGTATTTGTTTTGTCGGAAAAGTTGATTTGCCGGTTTTCCTTCAGCAAAAACTCAAATCAAAGGAAGGTAACATTGTAGAAATGACCGATGATGCTTTTGTTTACCGTTTAAGACACGACGATCCGCAGGATTACCGTGCATTGTCAAAACCGTATGTTTATAAAGAAGACGACGGTTTTATAATCGGCAAACATATTGGCGCACAATATTATACGATTGGTCAAAGAAAAGGTCTTAATATCGGCGGACACGAAAAACCCGTTTATGTTTTGGCAACTGATACCGATACTAACACTATTTATATAGGTATGGGCGATGATCATCCGGGACTTTTCCGTAAAGCATTGTTTATCAGAAAAGATGAAATTCATCTTGTACGTCCCGATATGGCATTAAAACAAGGTGAACGTAAACGTTATCTTGTAAGGATACGTTATCGTCAAAAACTTCAGAAGGCTGAATTGATTATGGAGGAGGAAGGTCTTTACATACTTTTTGATGAGGCTCAAAAAAGTATAACGCCCGGTCAGTTTGCTGCATGGTATCAAGATGATGAACTTATAGGCTCTGGCGTGATTGCCTAAGTATAAAAAAATAAAAAAAATCGTAAAAATAATTGAATATTCGTAATAAAATAATATCTTTGCGAATTATAAAAACTTTTTATACTAAAATTATTATGAGCAAGAATTATTATAACAGCATAGCATTTAGTATTTTACTAATAGGCTTGACATTAATGAGTTGCGGCTCAGGTTCGGGTTCATCATCTCAAAACGGTGGTGTTAATTCTGAAAAAGAAGAAATCATTGTTAATGTTGATTTAGAGGCTTACGGACTGACAAAAGATTTTATGGCGAAGTTTGAAGGCAAAAATATTTCTGACTTCGGAGATTTGATTCAGAGTTTTCCCTCTCCTGTCGAGGTTTCGGCAATCATAAAGGATTCTAAAGTTAAATACAATCATAACTATTTGTTTGATACGCAGATAAGCCAAGATTTTGAAACAACCTACAAAAAATCTTTAGGTTTGGGCGTTTATTGTGCAGATTTAGGTTATCTTAATGTATACGACCAAACGGGTGATGTTTTGGAGTATCTTGTTACAATCAGAAGATTGACCGATGATTTGAAACTCGGACAGTTTTTTGATTTTTCTGCCTTGAAACGTATTGCAACAAACAACAACAATCTTGACTCGTTGTTGATTCTTTCAACCATGAGTTATTACAGTATGGATGAATACTTGCGCAGCAACAACCGTGCTAATGTTAGTGCATTGATGGTTACGGGCGTTTGGACGGAATCTCTCTATCTTGCAACAAAGGTTTATCTTGAAAAAGAAAACAAACGCATGAAAGACCATATCGCAAGTCAAAAATATATTTTGGACGAGTTGATGGCTGTTTTAATCCATTATATGGGCAACGATATCAATTATGTAAAACTTGTTTCCGCATTCAAAGAGCTTTCTAAAGCTTACGAGCCTGTGGTAATCGAAACCATAGAGGGCGAAGACAAAACGGAAGTTGTAAACGGTCAGACTATTACAACGCAAGGCTCTCACACTGTTATCACGGCAAGCAACGAACAAATGATTCAAATTTGCAAGGCCGTTGAAACATTGAGAAAGAAAATCGCTGAAGCATTGTAGAGAATATTTTTTTAGAAAAGAACTTAAAAAAAAATGTATAAAAAAATGGGAAAGTCTAAGAAAAAAGCTTTCCCTTTTTTTAACGATAAAAATAAGTTAAAAACTTTGGAAATTTTGTTTTTGTTTTTATCTTTGCGCAGTAGAAAAAATATTTGAGTTTTATTACGCTTTTTTCAATAAAATGCGATGAGATCAGACAAGAAAATTGTATTGGTTATTAATGAAAGTAGACAAGATATTTAAAATTTTTCATGCATATTTAGTGTAATTGGTAAAAAGGATGCGGCGGGCGTTGTGAAACGTATGCCGCTTTTTTTTTAGAATTTTCTTCTGAAAAATTCACTGCAAACAACTGAAGCTGCGGCTGAAACGTTGAGCGATTCGGGTGCGTTTTCTTTGTCGGCTCCGCTTGGGATAAAAAGCCGTTTTGTTATGAGTTTTTCTGTTTCGGGAAGTATTCCGTGTCCTTCGTTGCCTAAAACGATTATACCGTTTAACGATAATTTTTCCTGATAAATATTTTTACCATCGAGAAATGTTCCGTAAACGGGAATTCCTTCTTTTGCGGCCTTTGATAGCGTTTGAGTTAGGTCGGTGTAAAAAACGTTTATGCGGAATGCAGAGCCCATTGCCGCTTGAATAACTTTGGAATTATAAAGGTCTACACAATCCTCTGATGCAATTATGTCATTGATTCCGAACCAGTTGGCTATCCTTAAAATCGTGCCGAAATTGCCCGGGTCGCGCACACTGTCAAGACAAAGGTAAAGTTTTTGAGAGTTGAGTTCAAATTTTTGATTCTCTTTCATAAAGACTTCCGCTAAACTTCGGGCGGTGTTTGCATATCGGAAAGTTTTTTGATTTCTTCAGGGCTTACTTCTTGAATTTCAACGTCTTGAAAGTTTTCTGAATTTTTCTCAATCCAACTTTTAAGGGCGTAAACGGTTTTTATTTTCAGCCTTGAACGCAACAATTCATCAACAACTTTTCTGCCCTGCGCTATAAAAGTGCCGGAGAGCGTTCTGAATTTTTTCAACTCCAAAGAGTTTATATGTTTAATACAATTTTTGCTAATCATTTAATTTAATTAATTTTGCAACGAAATTACAAAAAAAATTGAAAACACATTATATTTATATAATATTTTTGTTTTTTGTAGCGGCTGCTTTTTTTCAGTGTTCGCCAAAAAAATATTTTACGGAAGATGACAACTTGTTGGTTTCCAATAAAGTAGAGTGTGATGAACCTTCTATTGATGTTGCAGAACCGCAAGGGTATATCCGTCAGAGTCCTATTAGAACTACTCTCGGAATGGCTTTGCACGCAAGAATTTACAACTGTGTAAACCCTCAAAAGGCCGATTCTTTGCGCCAAATTAACGAAAAAAAACTCGAAGAAAAAAACAAACTTATTAAAGATAAGTTCAAAAATAAGGAACTTTTCTTGAGGGATACGATCAAGAAATGTTCTTACGTCGCCTCGTATTATATGGGAATTTCAGAACTTGATTCCATGAAATATTGGAACAAGGTCAGTGAAAAATTTGAAAAAAAACTTGCCAAACATCTTGAAAAAGGTTATGAGGAGAAAAACAAAATTTTTTCGTTTCCGTTGTTTTTGCAAAAAATAGGGGAGGAGCCGGTTAAATACAAACCTGCTTCAACTAAAAAATCCGCCGAGCAAATCGCGCTTTACATGAAAACCAAAGGTTATTATGAGGCCGAGGTTACTTACAAGGAAAAAATCAAGAAGCAAAACGCATCGGTCATTTATCAGATTAAAGCCGGTAATCCGATGAAAATTAATAGTGTAAGTTATAAAATCGAAAAAGACGATACTCTGAAAAAATATGTTTTTGAAGATACTTTGCAATCTCTTTTGAAAATCGGGAATAATCTTGATATTGATGTTTTGCAGGCAGAGCGTTCAAGGATTACCAATAATCTTAAATGCAACGGATATTACAGATTTTCAACCGAATACGTAACTTTTACAGTTGATACTTCGCGTTCGGTGTATTTAGCGGATGTTACGATAGAGATTTTGCCAGTAACATTGTCTAACGGCAAGACTGTTAAGCATTTACGTTCGTTTATTTCTGAGGTTTCTGTTTATCCGAATTTTGACAATAAAGCC
>JAFYDK010000083.1 GCA_017544805.1 Bacteroidales bacterium
CGGATCAACAGGTGCATACCCTATTCCGTATGCACCGAAAATTACTATGATAAGAATAAGTATGTAATAAACTCCCCATCTTAAAAAGATGTTTTTCTTTGCAAGGGTTTCTCTTACCTCAATCCCTTTTTCATTTAACACACTTATTATGAAAATAATAATCAGTATTGCTCCTGCAATAACAAAATCGAGGTAATCGACTCCGCATTTTACAAGCATATCCGTATTCAGTGAGGAAAACGAAAAATCTGTTATCATTTTACGAAACATCTGTAGTCCGTTTTTAAGCCCTTCCGCTCTGAAAAACAATTCACCTATCACAACTAAAACGGAAGTTCTCACCATTTGAAGCAACCGATAAAAAAACCACTGAGGGTTGATTTTGAACCTGTGATTAAAGGATTTTACGACAGGACTTATTAAATTCCCGCAAAGAATTAAGGCAAAGTGATACATCCCGAAAAAAACAAAATTCCATGCTGAGCCGTGCCATAAACCGTTACAAATCCATACCGAAAACAAAGCAATGCTCCCGGCTACTAACGGCCCGTAATGATTGCCGATCTTTTTTCTCGCGGAGGCTGTCAGTTTTTTCATTTTGCCGGATGTTGTGATTGGATAAAAAACATAATCTCTGAACCACATGCCAAGCGTAATGTGCCACCGTTTCCAAAACTCCGATATGGATTTTGAGAAAAAAGGTCTCTTGAAGTTTTCAGGCACAGTTATACCGAAAATCTGCGACACCCCAAGCACCGCATCCATTGAACCGGAAAAATCCATATACAGTTGAACCGTATAACACACAGCGGCAAAAGCAATTACGCCGCCTTCATAATTAGCATAATCCTTGAAAATAACTTTTACAAAAGGATTTAGCCTGTCTGCTATAACGATTTTTTTCATCATACCGAACAGAAAACGCTGTAATCCCAATGTAAGATTACGATATGTAATGGGCTTTGCATCCCATAGTTCTTCGGCAATTTGATTATACCTGCAAATTGGTCCTTCAACAATGATTGGGAAAAAGCTTAGAAAAAGCGCTAAACGAAAAAGATTTTCATCTGCCTTTGTTACACCGCGGTAAACATCAAATATGTAAGAAAGAGATTGAAGAGTAAAAAACGATATTCCTATCGGCAAGAGATATTTCGGTATTTCGATTACAAGCGGTACCTTCATAAAAGCAAGTAAATCATTGATATTAACGGTAAAAAACTTAGAATATTTCAGTAGCAGCAAAACCCCTATGTTAAGGGAAACCGCCATAAGGACAATGTATCTCTGCCTTGTGATGTATCTTTTTTTAACAACTTTTTTGATTTCTTTTTCCGCCTGCGACATAGCCGATTTCATTTTACCCTGCGTATAATCAAGCCATATCCCGAAGTAGTGCATTGATAAGGTCGTTGCTGCAAGATAGATGACAAGCGTTCCGCTTACAAACCAAAAAAAACCGTAGCTCGCAACTAACAAAAAGTATTTTTTGAGTTTTTTTGGAACAAGAGCATAAGTTATTATGCAAAACGGCAGAAAAAGAGCAAAAAAAGCCGGCGCAAACAATGATGTCATGGATACGAGTTTGCCGGCTCCGAGAATAATTGAAAGCGGCATTATATTATTCCTCTCTCAGCCGATTAATCATTGCCATTATCTTTTTTGCGGAATTAAAATTATCCGGGATAATCTCAACAGCGGGCACAGTAATATCAAACTCTTCCTCAATTTCCGAAATCAATGAAATAATCGACAGAGAATCCAAATAGTGTCCGTCTATTAAATCTTCGCATGTCTTGTAGTCGACATCCGGCTGAATGTCCTCTAAAATTTCAATCAATTTTTCCATAGTCAATAAATCCTTTCTTGTTTTGGTGTATTCAAACAGGCTGTTTCAAACGTTTCTCGCACACATATCAAGTTTCCGTTTTCCAAAGCTAAATATATTGCCGGAATATCGCGGCTTAAAAAAAGAGATATTCCTTCGGTCATGCAATAAGCCCCGGCATTTTCAAAACAAATTGTATCGCCGATTTTTATATCAGGCAGCGGCATTTGTTTTACCAATATATCATTCATTGAACATAGCGAACCGCAAATATTCCACGGTTTATTATTGCTTATATAAGCCTTTCC
>JAFYDK010000084.1 GCA_017544805.1 Bacteroidales bacterium
GCCCAACTCATACATACCCATAGAACCTGCAACCAAAGGCACGTTGTCAACAATTGACGAAAGAATACCGATTGTAAGACCGATTCCGTAAGTGTTTTGATTGAAAGCCGAATCCAAAACGCTTGACATTGCAGCCAAATGACCAGAAGTCTGCAAAGCAGCAACAGCCGTCAAAATGCCGAGGAAAAAGAGTATCGTCGGAGTGTCAACACTCGTAAGAATTTGAATAACAGAATTTTCTTTGTGGTCGCCGATTTTGTGGTGAATAATATCGGTTATCAGCCAGAAAAGTCCCAAAACCAAAATCATACCCATATAAGGCGGCAAATGTAAGAACGTTTTTAAAACGGGAACCATCAACAACGAACCTATACCCCAATACAAGCAGAAAGATTGAAGTCTGTTTTCAGAAGCAGTTGTAAGGGTTGTAGAGGCTTGCGGAGTTTCCAAATCGCCTTTGAGCGAAAAACCCAAAACAATCAGCGGAATAATCATTGAAATCAGTGCTGGAAGAATAAGCATTGCAATAACTTTTCCTGCCGTAATGTAACCGCCAATCCAAAGCATAATCGTTGTAACATCGCCAATCGGAGACCACGCACCGCCCGAATTAGCCGCTAAAACAATCATTCCGGCATACGTCCAACGCAAATGTCTATCCGCGACAAGTTTATTTAGCAGCGTTACCATAACGATAGTCGTTGTTAAATTATCCAAAACCGCTGACATAAAAAACGTTAAGATGCTCAGCATCCAAAGCAGTTTCATTTTGTTGCGGGTAGTAATTTTGTTTGTAATGATTGAAAAGCCGTTGTGCTTGTCGATAATTGCAACGATTGTCATTGCGCCGAGAAGAAAGAACAACGTTTCGGAGGTTTCGCCCAAGTGATGAAGGCTCTGTTCCTGAATGATAAAAGTGTTTAGGAACGAATCATCATGAGGTTTGTCGGGATTAGCCGCACAATATTCGTCCCACGATTTGTTGGTAATGTCAGGATCGTTCAAGATACTCTGCTTACCGATAACAAAAAGTATCCACATTAATGCGCCCAGCATAAGAGCTGTGGCGGCTTTGTCAATTTTTAGTTTGTGTTCAAGGGCTATGCAAGCATACCCAATGACAAAAACTATAATCATTAAGACAAACATAATATATTTTTTAGAATTTTAAAAATTTGAGTTATTATTTATAGGGCAAAATTAACAATTTTTTTTAAAAAGTACATAATTTTTTCTTGAAAAATTAAGATACGCAAAATTTTTAGTATGAAAAATGATTAATCAAGTTCTATTTTCAAATTTTCAAGTTTTTTCAAAATTTCCGCTTCGTTATTTTTCTCAGGCAAAAATTCACAAAAACTATCCGTTATTTTGGTTATTTTATATTTGCCCGGAATATTTTCTAATTCGATTTTATTTTCAGAAGTTTTTATACTTTTTTCTTTTCCGTTAATAGTATAAAAAACTTCAAACGGAGAATTTCCGGAAAGATTTATTTTTAACGGTTCTTTGTCATAACAGACTACTGAATTATTAAATTCGACATAAGCATCACAAATTGTTTTTTCAGACCATCTCATAATTTTGGGAAATTTGGTAAATTTCAAACATTCCGATTCTATTATTTTTTTTGTTATATTTCCTGATTCTATGCCGTCAAGAACTATAATATAATTACTTTGATGTTGATAAATATATAATTTATTATCATTTCCGACTGCCATCTCCCAACACGAGTTGCAAATAATATCATTATCTTTCGGTAGGTTATAAATAATGTCGGGATTGATTAAATGAAAATCAAAATTATTATTGTATTTAAACCCTTTTAATTTATTGTTATCAATGATAAAAAAAAACTTACCCGAGTTGGAAAATGTCATTGAATTAAACATGTTGCTTTCAAAACTATTAGAAATTGAAACTTCACCATTATTTTTGTCAAAATTTAGGATATATACTATACTATTATTGACACTAACAATTATTTTGTTATTGTCTAATGTATGTTCTATATAAAAAAATGTTGTTGTTATATTGGACTTTATCAAATCCAATTTTATTTCAGAAGTTTGCCAAAGAGTACATCCGTCGGTTGTGAGTTTATATGTTTCTAATTGATTGTTATGATATGCAATGAGTGCGTCAGAGTTTTTCATGCGGACGAAATCTATAAAAAAACAATAATTCGCATTATCATTGATATATTTATTTTGTAAATGTCCGTTTTGATCAAATTGATATATATGTAATTCACCGTTGCTTGTAACTTTTTTTTTGTATACTAATGCGATACAATATCCACCTTGTTGTAGTTTGCAACCTATTGCATTTTGAAGATAATTTACGTTTATTCTTATCTCGTCATTGTTGTTGATGTTTTTTATGACATAACTTAATTTTTTTGAATTTTCATCTTGTTCTATATATCCGTAAAGAATCATTTCCCCTTGTTCATCGGATAGTGAAACTATATAATTATTAAAAACTTGATATGGTTTTATTTTAGTACGAATTATTGTTGCAGGAGAGGTGTCAAAATTAAGCACAACTCCACTCGGTAGCAGCCAATTATTATACTCTTGTGCATAGCTTTTAGGAAAATTCAAAAAGACTACGAATAAAATCGTAGTCTTTAAAAAAAATTTTTTCATGATTGATATTTGTATTACTTATATTGAGGTTCAAATACATAACGGACTGATATAGCCCCTTGATGATGACATAGACCATTTATAAATACGGAGTAATTATTTTCATCGTCTTTTATTATCCTGATTACTTCGCATGCTTCAGAGGGATCGAAATTTTCAGAATCATTAGTTAAAAAATAACCTTCTTTATTCAAAGAATGATACCAACCATTTCCATCGTAATAAGGCCATGTCCATTCAGGTTGTTGAAATCCACCTCTTCCACCTCCAAGAGAATGTTCTCCTCGAAAATATTCGATATTATTATTATCATCATTCGGACCATCTAATCCACCGACAAAAACATCATAATAAAACAAGGGATAACCGGCGTGAAGATTATCCATATAGTGTTCTGATAAACTTTCAAGAGAATAACCATTTTCAGGCAAATGACCTATTGCATCACATTCTATGATGTCGCATATATCTTTGCGCGATATTAATCTTGCTTTTACAGGCATTGGCGGTATTCTTCCTTTCAATTTTTTTTGTGTGGGATTGCTTTTGTCATAAACCGGCAATCTCATTGTTATTTCTTTTGCAAAAGCATTGGCAGAATACCAAGAATACAATCTTCCATATTTTTTTGCGTATTTTTCATTATCACTATAGACCCAACATGCTGTATCTAATTTTACATCGAGATTATCAATCATTACATAAAAATATTTCCCGGGCTCAGATTTTCTGTCTACTCTTAGTAATTTTATTTCATAATTTATGCCTTTATATGCAAATTTGAGAGTGTCTATAAGTTTATAATCTTTGCCGTATATTTCTTGTAAATCACTGATAATACTGGAATAATATTCTGTTTCATTAATCATCATTCCTTTTGACAATTTCTTTGTTCTCAGAGAAAAATGCCATTCTTGTTTTATGCTATCAATGATACATGAACTTTCTACAATATTCTCTGATGTTACATTGTTAAGTTGTATATCATTTTTGTTTATTCCAGCCTCAGGTATTTCTTTATTACATGAGATGAATGCAAATGCTGTAACTAAAAAAGTTGCAGCATTTTTTATAAATTTCTTTTTCATCTTTTTTATTTTTGTTTTTATAATATAATGTTTTTTTTAAATAACTATTTGTTTTTGTTAATTAACGTGTCAAAAATATACTTTATATTTCTCTCATGCAATAGCCCTTTGGTGTCAATTTTTTATAGTAGTCCATTATTTGTGCAATATTGTATTGCCTCTCCTATATTTACTACTTGTAGTTTTTTGAAGAGATTTTTTTTTTGATTTTTTATGGTATTTTCTGTCGTAAAAGTTTTATTGGCGATTTCTTTGTTTGTATAACCTTGCATTGACATACGGATTATATCTTTTTCTTTCGGTGACAATTCAATAGAAAAAAAAGATTTCCAAACTTTTTCTTTTAGGTAATATTTATATTTGTGTATTTTGGTATTCATAATTATATTACCTGAAATTTTTTGCGTAGAGGGTGTGACTATACACATTGCAATCCAAATCTTATTATTTTTCATTAATATGGGCGTGTAGTGTTGATTAACCATGAAACCGTTGAAATGAAAATCATACGACAACGAAAAATTACTATTTGTTTCAGACAAATTTTTATTGAAGAATTTAAAAACTGCATTATTAATTTGAATTAAAAGTTTTAAATCTTCTTTCGGTATATACGATAAAATATGATCATAGTCTTTTGATTTTTTTTTTTCTGCAGGGTAATTACACCATGATAAAATGTTTTCTGAAACGTATGGAATGTTATGCTTATAGTAATCTAAAAGATAGATGCCATTATTTGTAGAAGTATAAACAGCCTTTGCCTTATTTATAATATTATCAAAATTCGTATAATCAGTTGTTTCTACAATTTCTACTTTATTAAGCGTAGTGAAAAAAATTCGGATTATATCATTCATTTGCCTTTAAGTTATAGTTTTTTCTTTAATAAAAAAAGCCGTTTTCCCTTTTATTGGTCAACATCGGGGAAACCGGCATTTAAAAAAAATGTATCGAAAAGGAATTAATGTTATTAATCTTTCATTGGTATTAAGTTGATATTCAGTCCAGTATCAGCCATATAATCGCTGATGTCATCTTTCATATCCAAGTCATCTTCATGGTAGAACCAATTAACGACAACGCTTAGCCCCAAATTTTCTAATCTCTTGAGTTCTACTAAAATCATGAGAATCCATTTAGAGGTATTTGTGTTGAAGTAGGTTAAACTAAATGTAAAATCGATACTTACTCCATATTTCGGATAATTTTTTATCCAGGTGAGCAACGGACCGTAGAATTTAGAAGTTTCCTCCAAAAAGGACTCCCCGGAAATTGAACATTTCCCGGTTGCTATTTCGAAATCAACTTTCGGTCTCGAAAATATATCTTTTGTCTCTTGAATATGAATATCTTCCATTTTTTTGCTTAGTCTGTAAATAAAAAACTGAGTTTCGACATATACTCTTTCAACGACTAAAAACTTCTTTTTTTAAGATGTTTTCAAGGTTTCGTTAAAACGGTATGATGTTGATATTAAGACCAGTATCAATCATGTAGTCTTCAATATCTTCTTCCATATCGGAGTCGTTTTCGTCGTAATGCCAATTTACCATTACTTCTCCACCAGCATCTTCGTAATCTTTTAGTACGTTCAAAAGGTCAAGAATACATCTTGAAGTACTTGTATTGAAATACGTCAGCTTAATGATAAAGGCTATCGGTTTTTTGATTTTCTCGGTGTATTCCACGAGCCAATCAACTAACGGCTTGTAAAACTCGGCTGTATCTTCCAAGAAACTTTCTCCTGAAAGTTCGCAAATACCAGTTTTTGCGTTAAAATTAACTGAAGGAGTAAAAAAGTTTTTGTGTGATCCTTCTATCACGATATCTTCCAATTCCATATTCGACTTTAATATTTATTTATGTTGACCTAAAATTTTTGTTTTATTATTTTATTTTTTGTTTTCTTTCTTTTCAATAAAAGTGCCAAAACTTTTATGATTTGACGAGTGTTTTCTTTATTTTCACAGCTATCGAAAAAAAAGATTCCATATCGTTTACAGGTGTTAATTCAATATCCAAAGGACTTTCTGCCGTTAATGCGACTTGTATAAGTCCGATGTTTCCTGAATTTTTCTTACCTTGATTGGCAAGTCTGCGTTGCTCACGACGATATTCCCTCAACGAATCTCTGTCAAGAGAATTGATTATTTCACATTTTTCTATAACCGGTTCTATGTCAGAGTTTTTCACCATATTTCCGGTAACGAAAGTGTAAGAATCACCAAACTCGCCGATTACCAAAGTACCCATGCCTAACTGTTTGCCTGATACCGTTTTACATGATTCAGCACTATAGAGCCATACGTTTTGAGCAAGTTCCATGAAAATCTTGAAAATCTTGCTGCGCGCCTTATCATTTCCGTCATTGGTTACAATTTCTATATTTTCTCCAATGACACTCATGATGCGCTCGTCAATCGGCCCTTTGTATGATACCAAAATATTCTGATGCAGAAGGTTGTGGTATTCATACAGGCTAAAATCGTATTTCCCGCCCTGTTTCTCCATATCGTGTCAGTTTTGGTTGTGCAAAATTAATAAAAAAATTAAAAACTGCAAAAAAAAGTTTTATTCCATTGGTATTTTATTTATTTGAAGTCCCGTCTCCATAATAAAATCTTCTACCTCTTCCAATTCTTCGTCCGAGTCTTCATAGTACCAATTAACTGAAACTTCTCCGCCGCTTTGTTGATATTTTTTGAGCATATCAAGTATATCAACAAGGCATTTAGAACTGCTCGTGTTGAAGTAGCTCAACTTAAAATCAAAGTTCAGCGGACCTTTTACTGTTTCTGTATATTCTTTAATCCATGTTAAAAGCGGTGCATAAAACTTCGTGGTTTCTTCCAAATAGGACTCACCCGAAATTTCGCATTTGCCCGTTGCAGCAACAAAATTTACTGTCGGAACAAAATACGCTTCATGTACACCTTGTATATGAATATCATTCATATCTTATATTTTTTTTAAAAGGTTTTACTCTTTGTTGATTCTGACACTAACTATGTAAAAATAATTACCGTCGTCACATTTTACCAATGCATATTCTATCGGATTCGAGGCGGTAAGTGCTACTTGTATAAGTCCGATGTTGCCACCGCCCTTTTTTCCTGCCGGCATATTACGCTGAAGTCTACGGTATTCCCTTAATTTGTCGCGCGACATAGAGTTGATATTGTCGCATTTTTCCATTACGGGAATAATGTTTTCTTTCGTTGTTTTGTTGCCGGTGGAAAACTCGAAATAATTATCGAAGTTCCTGATTATCATCGTGCCGACACCCATTTCTGTACCCTCAGAATTTTTTTCTCTTTCAAGAGAATACATCGAAATATTCTGCGCCAACTCAATGAAAATCTTGAATACTTTCTTATTGATTTTATCGTCTGAAGAAAGCGTATCTTCGATTTCCTTAGCTAACACGGACAAAATTTCGGTGTCGAAAATGCCCGTATAACTAATGGCTATGTTGTCGGTAGTCCGATGTTTTTTATTTTCTGCGCTTTCCATAATTATTGTTTGTCAAGTTTTCACTCTAAAAATGTTAATCAATAATCAAACCATTTTACAAAAAATACGGTTTTTTTTGTAAATAAAAATGTTAATTTTTTTTCAACTTGCTGTATTACAATGTTTTATTTCCTTACAAAAAATCTGATTTCTTGGGGAAAACTCCATTTCAAATATAAATAAAATTTATTTAAGCATACAAATTTTTTTATACTTTTTTTTAAACTTTTTCAAAAACGTATTTTTGTATTTGGAAAAATATTTTTGACATGACTTTGTTCAAACTTAGGAATGTGATTCCGTTTCAAATCTAACTTCTTGAGCCTCTTTAGTTTAATAAGATAAAAAGGCAAGATTTCGAGTTTGTTGTCCGACAAATTCAATTCCTCTAAATACAATAAATTTCCGATTTCTTTCGGCAGTCTTTGAATTCTGTTTTCCGAAAGATTAAGATTTTTTAGGCTTCTTAAATTTCCGATTTCGGGCGGAATGATTTGAAGTCTGTTGAGCGATAAGTTCAATGTTTTCAATTGCCTTAAGCTTTTTATGGCAATAGGAATTTCAGGAATGTAATTGTTGTCAATGTCCAAAACCTGAAGTGTTTTCAAAAGACCTATTTCAGGGGGCAGTTTGTTGATTCTGCAACCTGAGAGCGCAAGGCTTTTTAGATACGGCAAAAGTGCAAGTTTTTTTATGACTTGTTTTGTTTGCAGAAGCGGATTGTCGCTAAGGTCAATGTGCTGTAAATATTTCAACCTTTCAAAACCATCGGGCAAATATTCGATATAATTGCCGTCAAGAGAGAGAAGTTGAAGATTTTTAAGCCTTAGGATTTCTTTCGGTACTGTTTTCAATTCGTAATAACTCAAGCACAGAATATAAACTTCCTCAGGCTCCATTAATGCCTCGCTAAGACTTGTATATATTTTTTTTGCGGACAATTCCTTTTGACTCAGCAATTTTGGTTGTGCAAAAGTGAATTCTCCGTATAAGAAAAATATAAGAAACGCCAATATTTTGTTTAAGTATTCCATACAAAATTCTACAATTCAAAAAACATACCATAATAAAAAAAACGCGCTAAAGGCATCAATGTTGAAATTTTGTATTAAATTTGCATCTTAAAAAAAGATAAAAAAATCACTATATTATATAAAGTGTATGAAAAAGATTTTATTGATTTTTATGGTTTTGATAATTTCACTTTCCTCTAATGCACAGCAGGAGGATTTAAGAGAAATTTTTGAGAAATCTTACTTTACGGATTCTTTCGGTACTGTTCTGCCTTATAGATTGTTAAGACCGCAATACGAGCAAATTCCGGGGAAAAAATTTCCCGTGGTTTTGTTTTTGCACGGGGCGGGCGAGAGAGGCTCTGACAACGAAAAACAATTAACATGGATTGACAAGATTTTTTCAAAAGATGAATTTTTGGAGAATTTCCCTTGTTATATTATAATTCCGCAGTGTGGTGAAAATTATCGTTGGTGCGAGACTGATTGGACCTTGCCTTCACACAAAATGCCAGAGAAAATTTCAAAATATTTGCACGCCGCAAACGAGCTTTTGGATAGTATTGCATCAACGGAAAAAGCCGATAAATCAAGACTTTACGTAACTGGAATGTCAATGGGCGGGTTTGGAACTTGGGATTTGATTTCAAGGTTTCCGACAAAATTTGCCGCTGCTATGCCAATTTGCGGAGGTGCAGACGAGAATATGGCTTCAAGGCTTACTGAAATTCCGATTAGGACTTTTCACGGCGACAGAGATAAAGCCGTTAAAGTTATCAGATCGCGGAATATTACTGCTGCAATAAAAAAATGTGGCGGAAAAAAAATAGAATATACGGAATTTCCGGGACAAGGACATTTTATATGGAATAAGGTTTATTCTGATAATAAAAATTTTGAATGGCTGTTTTCAAACGTAAATAAATAAAGAAAAAAATGAAATCTGGAATAAGGATTATAATAATTTTGACGGCGGTTACGGTTTTGCTGTCAGTTTATTCTTTTATGAAACCTAAAATTGAATTAGGAGGTGTAGAACTGAAAAAATCAAAAATCAAAGAGTTTATTGTTGAGGATACCGTACCTATTATGATACAAGGTGTTTACGAATCGGAATACACTCCGAGGACGGGCGTGGATTCTTCATCGCAAAAAATTCTGCTTATCGGGGATTCCATGTTGGAACAATTTCGTTGGCGTTTGAGGGATTATTGTAAAGAGAACAATCATGAAATGGCCTCCGTGATTTGGTATAGTTCGCAAACCGAATGGTACGGTACCACTGACACTTTGGCGTATTTTATCAAAAAAGAAAAACCGACTTACATTATTCTTATTTTGGGTGCTAACGAGTTGTTTGTCAAAGATATAATAGCAAAACGCACACCATACGTCAAACATATTTTGGAGCAAATCGGCGATATTCCTTTCGTTTGGGTCGGACCTCCTAACTGGAGGGAAGATACGGGAATCAATGAAATGATTCTTGATAATGTTGGCTGCCGCAGATATTATCCTTCAAAGAATTTAACGTACAAGCGTTATGCTGACGGGGCGCATCCAAAGCCGGAATCCGCTTTTATGTGGGCTGATTCTGTGGCAAGTTTTATTATGACCAAAAGTCGTTACCCGATATTGCTTAACACTCCGACTCAAAAATATACGGGCTCGCCTAATTCAACAATTTTGCAGCCTTGGAAAAAATAAATTCTGAAAAGCAAAAAAACGGTAAAAAATTTGCAAGTTAGAAATAAAACTATTATTTTTAGGCTAAATTTTTTTACACAATATGCAACTTTCAACGAACGAAAAAAAGTCAAATTATCTGTTGCCTATAATTGTGGCAGCGGGTTTTATTATGCCTTTGGCGATACTGCTTTTTAGGGAATACCAGATTTGGGAGTATGTTAAGGCTCCTGATTTTATGGATTTTTTTGTAAGTAAGTACCGTAATCCGAAGTTTTTGGTTATTGACATATTTTTGCTATTGGTGTTTGTGGCTTTTTGGTATATGGTTGTCGTATATTTCAATAAAGTACGTTCAAGTGCGGTTTTTATGGAAATGGCGACTGCTGCTAATGTGCCTATTATCATATTAAATTCCGATAGAAGCGTTTTTTGGACAAATCTTAATCAAATTTCGTTTTTCAAAGGAATTAAAGCAGATGATAGTGTCAAGCAATTAATCGGAACCGATATTTCAAAGGAGAAGATTTCGCAATGTTTAGCGGACGGAAAAGAGGCGTCTTACGAGATAGAAACAAAACTTTCTGATAGGAATTTATGGCTTCATGTTTCGCTTTCTAAAATGGAAAACCGTAAGTTAAGCGGTATGATTTGCATTACGATTTCGGATATTTCCAATTTGAAAGAGGCGTCTGTGAAAATTGACAATCAGCAAAGGGAACTTCAAATGCAAAATGAAATGCTTTCTTTGATAACGGCTCAAATGGAGGTTCAGCAAGCCGGTATCAAGGAACAGAACGATTTGCTTTCATCACAAAGAAAACAACTCGAAGAACAGGCAAAAGAACTTCAAAACGCATTTTCCGAACTTCAGCTGAGAAACAAACAAATCGTTACAAAAACAAATTATATCACCGATAGTATCAGGTATGCACAAACAATTCAGGAGGCTATGCTTCCGGATTTGGAACAGTTGCAAAATAATTTCTTCGACAACTTCTTGATTTACAGACCAAAGGATATTGTCTCCGGTGATTTTTATTGGCTTTCTGTTGTTGATGATTATGTTTTTGTGGTTTTGGGCGATTGTACGGGACACGGTGTTCCGGGTGCTTTTATGAGTATGATTGGTATCAGAATGTTGTCCGAAATCGTTAATGAGTCAAAGATTTTCAGACCTTCAGTGATTTTGGAGGCAATGCATGAGAGGATTCAGGCGGATTTAAAACAGGACGTTACCGAGAACAGCGATGGTATGGATATTGCCATTTGCCGTTTTAAATTCGTCGGTGGTGAACAAAATCAATGGGAACTTCAATATGCTGGTGCTAAACAGCCAATATATCTTAAAAGGAAAAACGAACCTGAGGTTGAGGTTATTGAGGCTAACCGAAGGGGAATTGGTGGACAGACCTTTGCTGACGTTTTCTTTTTTGACGATCAGGATGTTAGTCTTAATGTCGGCGACCGTGTTTATCTTACCTCGGACGGTGTTAAAGACCAAAATAATATTATAAGAAAACGTTTTGGTACAAACCGTATGAAAATGATGATTTCAACGACTTCCACCGAGAAAATTCAGGACCAGAAAATGTTTGTAGACAGTATTATACATAATTGGCAGGGTCTTGAAGAGCAAAGGGACGATATTACGCTATGGGGTTTTGAACTCGGCGATCACGCTCTTAATCCTATGTAAGTGTTTCACTTAAAATGATTGTAATGAATTTGCAAAGACCTAAATTAGAGGTATCTTTGCAGTACTAACTAAAATAGTATATAATGACGGTAAATTTGAAAAACAGAAGTCTGCTCACTTTGTTGGATTTCACGAAAGAGGAAATTAACTATTTATTGGACTTGTCGGCAGACTTAAAAAAACAAAAGGCAGAGGGTAGAGAAGTAAAACATTTGATAGGCAAAAACATTGCTTTAATTTTTGAAAAAACTTCAACCCGTACCCGATGTGCTTTTGAAGTTGCCGCCATGGATCAAGGCGCACACACCGTTTATATTACGCCATCGGGCAGTCAATTAGGACATAAGGAATCGGTTGAGGATTCGGCGAGGGTTTTTGCGCGGATGTTTGACGGAATCGAGTACAGAGGTTTTCAACAAAAAACGGTTGAACTCTTATCAGAATATTCAAAGAAACCTGTTTGGAACGGTCTTACAAACGAATTTCATCCGACTCAGGCGTTAGCAGATTTGCTGACAATAAGAGAACATTCAAAGAAAGATGTTAAGGATGTAAAACTTGCTTTTGTCGGTGATATTCATTCTAACACGAGTAATTCTTTGATGATAATTGCATCAAAACTCGGTATGGATTTAAGACTTGTAGGTCCTAAAGCGTTGTTTCCGAATGAGGATTTGGTGACTAAATGTCAAAAAATAGCTTCTCAGACGGGTGCAAAACTTCTTATTACCGAAAATGTAGACGAAGGCGTTAAAGATTGTGATTTCCTTTATACCGACGTTTGGGTTTCGATGGGAGAGAAGCACGATGTTTGGAAAGAGAGAATCGAACTTTTGAGCGGTTATAGAATTGACAAAAAAATGATGGAAAAAACCGGCAATAAAAACGTAAAATTTATGCATTGCTTGCCGGCATTTCACGATATTAAAACCACGACGGGAAAAGAAATTTATGAAAAATTCGGTTTGGACTGCATGGAAGTAACCGATGAGGTTTTCGAGAGTGAGGCTTCAATAGTTTTTGATGAAGCAGAAAACCGCCTTCATACGATAAAGGCCGTTATGGTTGCAACGTTAGGTGATTAATATTTTTACCATAGATTTTTATTTTTTTTGGTGGCGGCTTACCCTTTAGAGCCGCCTTTTTTTTATCTTATTAACACAAACTTTACCAAAAAAAACATATTTCATGTTTTAAAATCTCTATTATTTTTTTTATTTTTGCATCATTAACAATTAATTTTAATTTTTTATGGACGGTGTCCCTAGTCATATAGGTAAAAATCTGATACACAAGAAGTAGGAGTATTATTTTTTTTGAAAGAAAAATCTCCTGTTTTTTGTGTGTCAAAAAATTAGGAGGTTATTAAATGATACAAATCTACAAGAGTTTTTTGGGTGATGAGAAACTCTCAGAACTCGAAAGCGGTTGTTGGGTTCATTGTGTGCAACCTGACAGTGAGGAAGTTGCAATCCTTCAGGAAGAATACAACGTACCACAAGAGGTTATTCAAGATATACTCGATAATGATGAGCGCTCCCGTTACGAAGTGGATGATGATTGGAGTATGATAATTTTGCGTATTCCGGTGGAATCCTTGGAAAACGGTATGAGTTATAATACTTTCCCTTTGGGAATTTTTATGTGTGAGGATTATACCGTAACGATTTGTACCACTCCAAACAATGTTTTACCGGTAACTCAGCCTTCCGTTTACCGCTCTGACGTTCAGCCGGTTTACGATGTTATTAATTTTATTTTGCAACTTTTTATCCGCAGTGCAAATTCTTTCATGTATTATTTGCGGCAGATTTATCAGCATACCTCGTTAATCGAAAAAGAAATTGAAAAATCAATTAGAAACGAAGAATTAACAAGATTATTAAAGTTGGAAAAATGTCTTGTGTTCTTTATTACGTCTTTGAAATCTAACGAATTGGTTTTGGCGAAGTTCAAAAATTCCAAACGTACTATTTTTAACGAAAGAAACGAGGATTTAATCGAGGACGCCATGATTGAAACCAAGCAGGCTATTGAAATGGCGCAGATTTATTCTAACATTCAGTCCGGCATGATGGATACTTTTGCCTCCGTTATTTCCAACAATTTGAACGTGGTGATGAAACAAATGACATCAGTTTCGATTATTCTGATGATTCCGACCTTGATTGCAAGTTTTTTCGGAATGAACGTGCCGAATTTTATGGAAACAGCTGGTTGGGCGATGCCTATGATTTTAGCATTGTCAATTGTGATGGCAAGTTTAGGTATTTTTATTTCGAGGAAAAAGCACTGGTTCTAATTCTTCTTTTTCTTGCGGCGGTTAAAAATATTGAAACGGTTGAAATCCCTTTTGAAAATGACACCGACACCTTGTACATATGGTGCTTGGTCGAGTTCATCATCGTTGGCTTTGTTGTAAACTTTCAATTTTATGCCGCCCGTCTTGTTGAGATTTACATCGACTTCAACCTCGCCGACAACATTGTTTGTGCGTGTTGAAGCGGGGTTGTTGGAATTGCCCCCGACGCCGAAATTGGTGGAAACAGTAACTCTGTCGTCCAAAAGTTGGGTTGAAACTGCAACGTCGAATTCTCCGCTGGAATTTCCGTCGCCCATTTGATAATTAACACCGACATCTACTTTGTCAGAAATGTCTGAAAGCCAATGGTTTAACTGATTGGAAACCAGTTCGCCCGGATTGATGTCCGAAAACATGGAATTTTCGCTGCTTTTAAGTCCGGGCAGCGGTTGAAACTGATTCAAAAGCAAAAGCGACATTGCTTGTTTGTTGATATTGCCCTCGTCCAAATTATCTAACTGACCTTGAACGACATCGGAATTTTCTTCAACTTTTACGGCAAACGAGAGTTTGGGCTGCATTAAATCGCCTTTCATATTAAGAATACACCTTACCGGAACTTTTTTGTCTTTGTACGATTGGTCTGCCATGAGGTTGAAGAGATTTACTTTTCTTAATCTGTAAGATGCTGACAAATCGACAATTGCGTCCATCGGGTCGCCGTTCCAAGAAAGCGAACCGCCTTTTACGATTTCAAATTTTTTGCTCAGCATGTGTTGCATCGTGAAAAGATAATCTCCTTTTACGATATTAAGCGTACCGTACATATTAAAATCTCCGCTGCCGGTAATGTCAAGTCTTAAATCACCTTTTGCGGAGGCTTTCAAGATGTTTCCTGTGGTTTCGTCCATGATGACCTGAACCTCGGCATCGGGTGTAACCTCAACATTAAAATTCATTCTAATATCCGATAAATCAGCTTGTTGTCGGTGAATTTCGTTGTTTTGCGTCGGATTGTTGAACGTTATAAAATCCCAATCCTCTGAAACCTCGCCGGCCATATAAAGCGGTAGGAAGACTTGTGTGTTTTTATCGGTTTTAACTCTTGCGTCAATGTTAATCATACTTGTCGGGTCGCCGGTAATTTTAATATTTCCTGATGCGTATGCTTTTCCCCAAAATGCGGAAGAATCTGTTTCTTTGGCATTTAAGAACATGAAATTTTTACAAGTCAAACTGACGTTCATGTTGAAATTATTGAAATTTCTATGGTTGAGTTTTCCTTCAAGATATGCGATACCGGTACCGCGTCCGCTGTAAAATTTAGTTTTAGAAAGTTCTATCATCTTGTTGTCCAACGAGATAGACATCGAATCGCTCAAATCGTATTGTGTGCCGAGATATTGAATTTTGAAATATCCGCCGTGAAGTGTTAGGGCGGCCTTGATTTGCGGATCGTTTAATTTGCCGGTAACTTTGGCGTAACCCGTTAAAAGTGAATATTTTGAGGTTTGTAAATAGTTTTCAAAGAACTTCTTGAAGTAGTTGAGTTGCAACTCGTTGATATAAAGCGACAAATCCGCCGTTTCAGATTTAAAATCGTATGTACCGCCGACAGAAATCGCTTTTATGGTATCATTTTTACGTTTTAAAGTCCTCATATTCAAATGGATAATAGAATCGCCCTCGTTAAGACGTGCCTCGGCTAAAAAATATTTTAAATTTATTCCTTCGACATTCATTTTTTCTGATTCAGCATGAACCTCTACGACGGGCATTCCGCCATCTTTGCTTGCATAAACTTTTGAAACAGAGAATTTTCCGTCAAATTTTCCTGAAAGTGTTATATCAGGAATTATTCGATGAAGAAGTTCAAGGTCGAAATCTGAAATTATAATGTCTAATTTGTCAGAGGCATCTTCGCTGACCTTCCCGTTAATTGTAAAATCGTAATTATCTTCGCTTTCTCCGATTTTAGAAATTGCAATTCTTAAATTGTTGATGTCGATGCTTGTGGAATCAACCGAAATTTCCGAGGGTAAAATTTTGAAATCCGTGTCGTAAAGGTTGAATTCCGATTTTCTGAAACGAAAATTTAAATACGGAAATTTGTTTGCAATTTTATTTTTTGAAATGTACAAATCGCCCTTGATGTCAGATTTCGGTAATCCTGAATTTTTCCAATTCAAGGCTATACGGGCAGTGTCGTTTTTAGCAAAAAATTCCGCATGAGGAGTTTCAATTTCTTCATCAAACATTGTAATTTGCTTAGTATCAAGCGTAACCTCCAATGTGTCATGTTTTGCGCTTCCTTCAATGTTAAGGTCTGAAACCGAATAATCTTCGTAACTGATTTTCTCAGAGTTGAACGTAAAAAATGTTGTAGCGCGGGTTATGTTCATGTCAAAATCCAAATAGGTGCCGTTTGCAATGGAAAATTCCGGCGCAAAAAAATCTGTAAGTTCCTTTGTATCTTTGAGTTTTGCATGAAATTTAAATCTGCTGTTATAATTTTGAAAAAATTCGGGGTCGTCGAATTTATAACGTTTTCTTTTGGCTTTTGGGTTTTTAATCTTTTGATTTTCATCTGTTTCGTAATCAAGTGATGGAAAAACCATGTATGCAAAATGACTTAAAATCATGATTATCTGTTCGCTGCGTATCAACCCCCGTAATTGAGCATCAAGATAACTCGAATTCAAAATATATTTTCTGTTGGCAAAATTGTTTCTGTAAGAGTCAATAAAGGATTTCAGCTGAAATTCTTTTAATGTTAAAACGTTGGTATCACGTTGAAATTCAAGCGGTTTGGATAGTTTTAGAAGTCCGTTGAAATTATCAGGAGAATTGCCCGTAAAATCGGCTTTTAGCGAAAATTTTATGTTATCAACCGAGTCTGAAAGTATGTTCGTATTTTTTAAATCGGCGTGATTAACATCCAATTCAAAATTGAACCTCATGTCTTTGTCCATGTCGGCAATGCCTGAAAAATCCAAATCCAAGCAATTGTCTTTGATTTCAAGGAATCCGTTGAACAATTTGTCTGTAAAGTTTCCTTTTATTTTGATATTTTTATAATAATATCCTAACAATCCGATGGAATCGACTTTGCCGCTGATTTTGCCGTGCATATTTCCTTTTGATGGAATTTTCAAATTGATTGTGTCGATTTTAGCTGAAAATTTTCCGAAAGTTTCTCTGTCGTCAGTTATTGTTGCAAGGTCTAAATTTCCTGCATCCACAAAACCGAAAAGTGCTGTTTCTTTGTTTGTGGAATTTATTTTAAGGTCGGTTATAACATCGCCTAATCTGGAATTTATTACGGCCTTGAGGCAGAGATTTTTTAATGAGCCGCCCGATACGGCGTTAAGACGGACGATTCCTAATTCGTTGATAAAATCGGGAAGTTCTACGAGCGGAACGCTTTTTTTGCCTTGTTCATGGAGCTTGGTAATGTCATACATCGAGGCTGTAACTTTCAGTGTGTCAAGATTATAACAAAAATGCTCCATGTTAGAAACATTTTTTAACGAGCATTTTAACGAGATATTTGTCGTATCAGAAAGTTTTAGGTTCAACTTCTTTATTCTTAAATTATTAACAGCTCCTGATACTTCTGTTTCAATTTCGGGATTCAATCCGAAACCGTAAATATCGCTTACAAAATGTCCTATATCGTCTAACGACAAAACGGATTTTTTAAGAATTGATGCCTCGATTTTAACACTGTCCAAAAACGATGAAAAATCCTCAAAATCCGAATAAATAAAATGTAATTTTTCTGCACAAATATCTGATTTTGAAGTTGTTAAAATCATATTATCTAACAAAATTCCTGATTGGGAAACATCAATTTTTGAACTTAAATTTTGTAATTTTAAACCGCATTTTTCCTCGGCTTTGAGTTTGATGAGGTTCAGTTTTATTTCCAAATCCTGATTGATTGAAAAATTTTTAGCGTTAAGGCTGAGGTTTTTCAAATCAAGGTCGTCAAAATTCATTTCGTGTTTCTTTTTTGACGGCTCTAAAACGGTGGAATACAGGAAATTAATATTTTTCAGTTCGATGTCGGCAACCTTTATATTAAAAGGTGTCGGCAAACTATCGGTTTTTATCTCCAAAGTGTCTTTTTCACCCTCGGAAAGAAAATCGTAATTCGCGATGCCGGCACTATCCTTTTTCAATTTGAGGGTAACATCTTCCAAAAGCACTTTGCTGAAATTGAAATCAAGTTTATTGATATTAAAACCGTCAAGATTGATGTAAATATTTTCGGCTGAAAGCAGCGTGTCGTTTTTGGGGTCGGCAACAAAAAACTTTTCAAGTTCTATGCTGCGTCTAAACGGACTTATAAAAAAATGTGAAAGCGAGATTTCAGTGTTGAACTTCGTACTCAGAAATTTAGATGCAGCACTTGTAATTAACAGATTTACAGGGCCGAAGTTCAACATTATAAAAATTAACAGGGGAAAAACTCCAAAGATTATTCCCGCTGTTAAAATTATATTTTTTATTTTATTGCCTTTTTTCACAATTTTTTTTTCAATTCAAAATACAAAGTAATCAATTTTTTGCGTTATATAAATGAAATTTTAGTAAAAAAAATGAAATTTTTTTGTGGAATTTCTTTAAAATTTCTATCTTAGTGGTGAATATTAACTTTTAAAACATGGAATGATATGAAGAAAATTTTTACTATTTTGAGTGTAATGCTCTTGCTTTCAATTAATTGCATGGCACAGAGCGAGGAAGAAGAAGCACAATTGTTCGGTCTTACCAGAAGTACGGGAAATGATATATCCGTTAATTTCGGCAAAATCGGTACTCAGGTAGTTGAAAAAGTTGTTGTTATCGACAACAAAGAAAATGCAACCATGAAAATTACCGGTTTTATATTGCCTACGGGTGTTGCAGCAATGTCGCTCCAAAAATCTATTGAAGATTTTGGCAAAGGCAAAGTTAAAATTATTATTGACCCGGCATACGCTGGCAATGTTAAAGACGAGCAAATTACGGTAAATGTAAGTTTCTTTGATAGAAACGGAAATCAAAAGAAAAATTCTCAGCTTACTTACAAAATTCAAGCTGACTAATTTCTGTTGGTAAAAAAATTAAAAAAACAGAACTTTTTTTTTAAAAAAGTTCTGTTTTTTTTGTTTATTTTGATTTTATGTATTATTTTTGATTTGTCATTAAGGAGCAAGGCACGTATTTTGCTTTTTCATAACTAAATTGTAATACCTAAAATTCTGATACAATGAAAAGAACATCTGTACAATCTAGAGTTTTAAAACTTATAATACCTTTAGTAGCAGTAACTTTGATAATAATGATGGTAGTCAGTTACCATATTAATTTGAAAAGTCAGAAGGATTTTTTTGAGTTGTCTATGGGGGAACTTTCCACTAAGTCTGCACAAGAGGTTACAGTGAAACTTACTATGTTGCAGGACGAATTGAAATGGGTTGCCAACGATGCAGCTTTTGAATCAATGGATGTAAATAAGTATGTTGATAGGTTGGAAGAGCTTGCGAGAGAGGAAGCTGCGTATTATACTTTGATGTTTGTGGCATATCCTGACGGGCGTTATTATAGAAGTGGAAGAGGTTTTTCTGACCAAAAAATTGACGATAGGGGGTATTTCAAAAAGATTTTCATTGAAAAAGCTGATTTTGCGATGACAAGTCCCGACATTTCAAAAACTACCGGCGAAAAAAAATATACTTTGGCTGTTCCTATTCGTAGGGGAGGTGAGGTTGTCGGTGCTTTGTGCGGAAATGTCAGTCTTAACACTTTAAAAAAAGTGGTTTCAGAGTGCAAATTAGGTAAAAACGGCATTACTTACATAGTTGATGAAACTTCTAAAGTTATCGGTTCGATTTATGATGATTTAGTAATGAATTTTAATCTCGTGGACGACGGAAAAGCAGCTTATCCGGGACTTGAAACTATCGGAGAGGCTGTTCGTAGAGGTGAACCCGCTACTGCATATTGCACTGATATTCAAAGTGGAACGATTTTGTATACGATGAGTCAAAAAATAGAAGGTACACCCGGTTGGTTTGTTATCGGTTGTCTGCCTGACGATGAATTGAGAAGTTCGGCAAATAGTACTTTAATGGTTATGATTATTTGTCTTATCGTTGTGATATTGATAATTATGGTAAGTATCGTGATGAATTTGCGTCGTATTTTATCAAGACCGTTGCAGGAACTTTCGGTTGCGATTAAGAGCATTGCAGAGGGTCATCTAAAGCAAAAAATTACATACGAATCCAATGACGAAATAGGGGAGATGTGCGACGATATTAGGGACATGAGTTTGAAACTTTCCGATATTGTCGGTACTATCAAAGCCGGCTCTGATTCTTTGGCAGCTAATAGTTCTCAAGTAAATTCTACTTCACAACAGGTTATGGAGGGATCTTGTTCGCAATCCGATAATATCGAAGATTTGTCGGCAACGATGCAGGAGATGACAAGTAATATTGAACAAAATACATATAATGCAAAGCAGACAAATGCGGTTTCGCAAGATGCTTGCAATAAATTTAACGAAGTAGTTGCCAATATCAATAAATTGTTGGATAACAATAAGTCCATTTCGCAAAGTATCTCAATTATCAACGAAATTGCGTTCCAAACCAATATTTTGGCGCTTAATGCAGCCGTTGAAGCGGCAAGAGCCGGAGAGTATGGCAAGGGATTTGCAGTAGTTGCGAAAGAAGTCAGAAGTCTTGCTGAAAAATCCAAACTCGCAGCAGACGAAATTATCGAAATGTCAGAAAAAGGTTTGAAACTTTCGGAAGAGGCTAATGTTGTGATGCAAGAAACCATTCCGAAAATTGAGAATACAAGAATTTTGGTAAATGAGATTGCAAGTGCGAGTCTTGAGCAAAGTGTCGGTGCTAATCAAGTGAACGACATTATACAAAAGCTTAGCGGAACGGTTAAAGTCAACGCTTCGTCTTCTGAAATGCTTGCAGCAAGTGCTGACAGCCTTGCAACTCAAGCTGAAAACCTTAAAGTCGCAGTTGATTTCTTTAAGGATTAATATTTTTGTAGTTTTATTTTTGTTTATGATAGTTTGTTAAAGAAAAAGCCGGCAGTAATTTTTTGCTGCCGGCTTTTTTGCGTTTTTTTAGGATTTTTTTTTAAAAGAAAAAATGGTATGAAAATTGTTTTTCTTTAAAAAAAAATGTTTAACTTTGCCCCCGTAATAATTCGGGCTAAAATATGTTGAATTATGGAAGACAAATTATCAAAAATCTTATTGAGAAATGGACAAAGAGCCATCGATTACATTATGAATATATCTCAAGACTTCAGGCAGATAGCCATCGAAGCGATATTCGAATGTTTGAGGCTTGGATACCCGCTCAACGATATGGAAATAACGAGCAAAGCGCGTCAGATTTGGCGTCTGAAGACTGTTTACGCTTAATAGAGATTGCTAAAGAGCATAATCTTTTTTTTGCAAAAGACTCGTGGGATAATTTCGGCGACAGAAAACGTCTGCCTTCAGGCGAGAGTATTGTTTATCTGAGTCCCGACCAAAAAAATGTCATAAAAATCAGGAATCCTTTTGCAAAAGCTGCAATCAAAAACTTGAAAAAAGAAGATATTATCTTTGAACATCTTATTCATAACATTCTTTTTCCTAATACCCAATACACTTTCAAAGGTATTTCAGAGGATTTGGGTGAGTTGAGAATAATTTATTCGCAACCTTACGTTCCTATGAATTTTATTCCGCCTTCACAAAAACAGATTGATAAATATATCATTAACGCTTTGGGCTTAAAAAAAGAAGACGCATATTTTTACGGCAACGATTATCTTTCCATAACCGATGTCAGTGCTGACTCCGATAATGTTTTAGTAGCTATGGACGGTGTTTTTTATTTTATTGATCCGATTATAAGGTTCAAAAAAAGGGCTTGGGAAATATGGGATTATTATTATCCGCAACTTAGTTAGATGCCTTTTTAATCATTTCTAAAGCAAAATCTATTTTCCGTTTCATCGGCAGCCTTGCGTCAATCCATAAAATACGTATGCCCATGCGCTCCATACGGCGAAACCATGTCATTTGTCGTTTTGCAAACTGACAAATCGCGATGTAAAGCTGATTGAACATTTCTTCATAACTCATTTTGCCAACGGCATAGAGCGTAACGTATTTGTATTCAAGACCGTAATAAATCAAATCTTCCTCTTTAACGCCGTTTTTCATAAGAGTCCGTATTTCTTCGACCATGCCGTTTTTAAGGCGTTCTTCAAGACGGATTTTAATTTTTTCGCGTTCCAAATCGCGCGGATTTTTAAGCCCGAAAAATATGCTTTCAATTTTCGGATATGAGGGAACTATTTTCGGATTTTCGAGAATGAAAGTTTCAATTTCGATGCCCCGGATTGCGCGTTTTTTTGTGTCAGTATCGGTATTGTTGTGAAGAGTTTTCATTTTTGCGAGCATCGCTTTTAACTCTTCCAACGAATATTTTTCTAATTCGGCGCGTAATTTTGGATTTGCAGGCACGTCAATTAATTTATAATTTCTAACTGCTGATTCTAAATAGAGCCCCGTTCCGCCGCACAAAATAGGAATTTTGTCTTTAGCGGTGATTTTCTCAAACGCCGAGAAAAAGTCTTTCTGATAGCGGAAAACGTTGTATTTTTCGCCGGCGTTCAATATATCAACCATATAACACGGAATTTGTTTTCCCTCGATAAAATAATCTTCTAAATCTTTTCCCGTGCCTAAATCCATTCCGCGGTAAATCTGACGCGAATCTGCACTTATAATTTCTGTTTGAAGTGCGTTAGCGAGGTTGGCTGCAAAAGCTGTTTTTCCGGTCGCCGTCGGACCTAAAACCGTTATCAAATTCATAATTTTTATGCTCAAATTTTTCGTATCGAAAGTAGATGTTTTTTTTAAAAGAAACAAGTATTTTTTTTCTTAAACTGCATTTTTTTCTTACAATTGATAACTCAAAATAATGCTGAAATCATTTTTTTGAAAACCGTTTTCTTTAAGTCCTTTGGCAAATGAAAAACCTGCCGTGATAACATTCGGTAATCTTAACAAATGAAAATCCGCTACTATTTCTCCGCCTAACGAAAAATATTTCGGTGTAGCATCTAAAATTTTGCCTTTTGCCAAATCCGTAAAAATGCTTCCTCTGAATCTTTTTACCCAAACCAAAGCTGGAATTCCGAAATCCGGATAGCCGAGCGGAAACGAATAATTAGCACTTAATTTGCTGAGTTTCTGCATTCTAATCGCATCGTAACCTCTTATGTTAAATGCCTGCGAAGAGAACAGAAAGCTATTTTTCTCTTGTTTTTGTGTTTGACGGATATAATTTGTAGAAACAGAGAAATAGTTTTGACGGAAAAATCCCGGTACGGTAAAATCGAGATTTACATCTAACATTTGAGCGTCTAATTTTTCGCTTAAAGATTTTTTCTGACTAATGCTAAAATTATACGACAGCGGACTTTTGAAATCTCTGTAAGATGTTGATTTTGACCATGAATATATTAACGAATAGTTCCAAACTGCGAAATTTCCTTCAGGCATATCCTCGATTGAGGCAACCGTTTTGTTTTTGAGCGAGTAAACTAAAATTCCGCTTGTTAAGGATAATTTTCGGCTATAATTGAACCTTGAAAAATTCAGAGGTAACGTTACATACGCCCCGTAAATGTTTTCTTTCCATTTTACTTTTTCTTTTTTATTTAGAAAGAGGATTTTTTTAGTGTAATAATCTGCATTTTCGCCGAGTGATGCGCTAAACTGAATTTCGGGATAAAAGCCTGTGTATAAACACGTTAAATTGGTTCTGAAAAAATCTAAATCTGTGTTATAAGTTTCATTAGCCCTCAGATACAATGTTCCGAGAGTGTTTTGAGAAAAAACCGTTCCTTCGATGATGTTTCCGTAAGCGTTCGGAAGCCAGCCGTAAATTCTTATCGGGTCGTTAAATTGTCCGTAACGTTTTGATTTTAAAACCGTTGTATCAGGTTGAAGGGTTGCAATAAAATCCAAATTTTTCCTCGGATTTTTCTCCAAAACATTAGAAAAATAATTCAGCGGTTTTGATTGTTTTACTTCAAAAGGTTCATAATCTTTTATTATCGAAACGTCGTTGCCTTTCATGTTGAAATCGCTTATAATTAACGAATTATCACTAATATCAAGGTCGGAAATGCCGAATTTTGTATTAGTGATTTGTGATATTTTTTTATCGTTTAACGAGATTTCAAAGACGTTTTCGATTCCTGTTATATCCGAAACATAAAAAATTCTTCCGTTGTCGCAACAGATTTTGTCCAAATTTTCTTTGGTCGGCGGAATGATTTCTTGTATTGTTAAATCATTGAGATTTAGAATATTAACGGAATTTTTGTTGTCATAATTTTTTACGAAAACGATTTTCTCGTTGCTTAGAAAATCCGGCGAACGCAAAAAAGCGTTTTTTTCAGCCGTAAAAGATTTTATGACTTTGGTCGAATATTTTCCTAACGGTTGTTTTTCAAGTTCCAAAATGACGATTTTACATTCGCGTTTTTCGTTGAATTCTATTGCGACAATTCTTTTGCTATCGGGTGAAAGTACGGGCGAAAAATATTTTTGTTTTTTCGTAATTAATTGTCTTTTACCGCTTTTAATGTCATAAAGTGCGATGTCAGAGAAATTTCTTAACGACCATCTTACATCGGGGACTTCTGAGGAATAAATCACAATTTTACCGTCGGTATCAAAACCCGATGCGTCAGTAAAGTCAAGTTCTTTTTCCTTTCCGTCTAATGTTAAAAGTATAAAACGTGCGGGTTTTGAGAGTGAACTTTTTAGGCAAATTAGTAAACTATCGTTTATGAAATGCGGTGAATCATAATTGGTGTAATAACGTTTTTTCTTGGTATTAACATTTTGATAATCAGCGGCTTGAAAATCGTCTTGACGTTTATCGTAAAAAGTTTTGAGTTCTGAAAAAGCGTTTTTGTAATTTGTTGAAAAACTTTCGTTAGTAAAATGTTTGAATCCGATGGAAAAGGCATACGGAAAAAACGAATACCAGCACGAGCGTTTTGCGGTTTTATAAAAAATATCTTCACCGAAATCATTTCTTGCTTTTGTAACAAGTAGATAACCAAGTGGATAATGCGAGGGAATGAAATCTCTGTACGACCTTAAAACCATTTTGTCGAATTTGTAAAATTTATTTTTTTCGCAAATAATTGCTGCAAGAGATCGGTCGAAATTAGCACATCTGCCTCTGCCTTGCGATGTTAAAATTGTTTCGGCAAAAACAGCGTCGCCCTCGTAAAACCATTGCGGGACTGAATATGACAAAGTGCTGCGGCCGTATGCTCCGAAGATAAACGATGCAAGTTTTGTAAAGCCGTGATTTAGGACGTCGTATTGAACGATGTGTCTGTATTCGTGGACGGCTAAATTTTCAAACCATTCGCCTGAGCCTAAAGAGCAATCGTCGAAAGGTTTGGAATAAAACATTGAATGATATGGAAATAATGTTACATAACCGTTTGAAATAGTTGAAGTTGCGGATAAAACGAGCGGGACACGTCTTGGATTAGCTTGTAAAAACTTGGTGTCTCCTTTGTAAACGCTGTCAATGGAAATAGCTAAACGGTAAGCTTCAGAACTTAAATTTTCTGGATAAATAACTTTTAAACGTTCAGTTTTGATAGTTTTCCATTTTGTGGAATAAGGGTGTTGAGCTTTTAGCGGACTAAAGAGCGTTATCAAAAGTAAAAAGCATAGAATTTTTTGCATGGTAACTTTTTTAAATTTACGTGCAAAGTTAATAAAAAAATTGAAATCTTATCTGCCTTTTTTTTAATAAAGAAAAATCCGTTTTTTTTAATCAATTTATTTGCGTAATTTTGCCGCGAAAAAAATACACTTAAAAAAGACGTAATTAAATTATGTTACCATTTGAATCAGATTATAACAACGGAGCGCATCCTGAATTGCTCCGTCGCCTTGTTGAAACAAATTCTCAAACGAGTTTGACTTACGGTTTTGACCAATGGTCGCAGTCTGCGCGCGAAAAAATTCGGGTTGCAGCCGATGCGCCTAATGCCGACGTTTATTTCTTGACCGGCGGTACGCAGACCAATATGACTGTGATTGACGGCTGTCTGCAACCTTACGAGGCTGTCGTGTCAGTAGAAACGGGGCACATTAACATTCATGAAGCGGGCGCAGTGGAGTTTACTGGTCATAAAGTAATTGCTTTGCCGCATCACAACGGCAAGATGTCGGGCTTAGAACTTGATGCTTTTATGCGACAATTCACCGACGATGATAGCCGTGAGCATCTTGCGCAGCCGGGTATGGTTTATATCACTTTTCCGACCGAATTTGGAACTATCTACTCCAAAGATGAAATCGAGGATATTTACGGTATTTGTCAGCGTTACGGTCTTAAACTTTTTATTGATGGAGCGCGGCTTGGCTACGGCATGATGGCCGAGGGTGTGAATATTTCGTTGCCGTGGCTGTCAAGGCATTGCGACGTGTTTTACATCGGTGGTACAAAGGTTGGTGCGCTCTGCGGTGAGGCTGTGGTTTTTCCACGCGGCAATGCCCCGAAACATTTTTTTACCACGATTAAACGTCACGGCGCACTATCGGCGAAGGGTCGTACCATTGGCGTTCAGTTTGATGCGCTGTTCACCGACAACCTTTATTTTGAGATTTCAAAACACGCCATCAAGATGGCTATGCGTCTAAAAGCCATACTGCAATCCAAAGGCTATCAGTTTTTTATCGATTCGCCTACCAATCAGCAATTTGTTGTAATTTCCAATGACCGTATTAAGCAACTTGCCGAGCAGGTTGAGTTCACCGTTTGGGAACCATACGCAGCAGATGCTAAGGTCTGCCGTTTTGTCACAAGTTGGGCGACAACGGACGAACAGTTGAACGAATTGGAGAAGTGGGTATGATTTTGGAAAAAAGTTTTCGTTTTTTTCATCGCAAGCCGCAGTTTGATTGCGTGAGGTAATTTTTAATGGTATGCAACTATAAGTTACTAAACTTTCGCAAGTGCCATAACACGCTGACAATCATATTATTCCAATTTTATCATTTTTTTAACTGATTGATTATCAATATCTAAATCAATAAGTAAGGTGTTCTTATAATCGTATAATTGTTTCTCAATATTTTCAACTAAATTTCTGATAAATAGAATAATACGTTCATTTATCGTTAGTTCGAGAGTGTCTTTGGTTATTTCTTCAAACAATCCGCCCATTGTATCATACTTTTGTTTTCTAAGTATCGTGGAGAGGATGTTGAACCTTATAAA
>JAFYDK010000085.1 GCA_017544805.1 Bacteroidales bacterium
GAGGCTTCGTGGATGCATAAATACAACGGAAAATATTACTTCTCGTATTCAACGGGCGACAGTCATTTTCTCTGTTATGCCATCGGCGATAATCCTTACGGACCATTTACTTATCAAGGCGTAATTATGACACCCGTTGTTGGTTGGACAACTCACCATGCTATCGCGGAATACAAAGGCAAATGGTATCTTTTCCACCACGACTGCGTACCCTCAGATGGAAAAACATGGCTCCGCAGCCTTAAAGTCTGCGAACTTGAATACGACAAGGACGGAAAAATCAAAACCATCGAAGGTCTTGATAAATAATTTTTTCTTTTTAACAAAGAAATTGCCGTCCGAAGAAAGACGGCAATTTTTTTAATAATATCAACTTTATTTAATTCTTACTTTACAATGAAAAAATATTTTTGCATCGATTTTGACGATTTCAATACAATGAATAAATACGGTAAAGTAGAATTCTTAAAAAGATATTCTTTTCTTGCGTTAGCCTTATTGATAATGGCTTTCGGCTGTTCGCTTTCGATACGCGCAAATTTGGGTTGTACCCCGATTTCGTGTCCTCCTTACGTTTTGAGTTGCATACCGGAACAATATTTTTCTTTTGGTGCTTTAACGGTAATTATGCACCTGATTTTCGTATTTATTCAATGGATTTTGTTGAGGAGGGATTTTCATTTCAAAATACTTTTGCAAATTCCTTTGGGATTGATTTTTGGTATTTTTACGGATTTAACGATGTGGCTTACCAAATCTATGCAGTGGGACGATTCGTTTCAAGGCTATGCTGTAAGGGTTTTGCAACTTGTTTTGGGAGCGACGATTATAGGCATCGGTTGTTCAATTCAAGTCCGTTGCAGAGCAGTTTTGTTGGCGGGGGAGGGGATTACCTCGGCTATTGCTCAAGTCGCAAAAAAGGAATTCGGAAAAGTTAAAATCTTTTGTGATACGTCTTTAGTCGCATTAGGATTGTTCTTTTGTTTTATGTATTTCGGACAATGGCGTTTTGACATGATAGGTTTTGGAACATTGTTTTCTGCCGTTTATGTTGGTTTTGCTGTGAGGTTTTTTTCAAAACATACGCCGTGGTTGGAAAGATTTTTTGTCAGAAACGGAATTGCTGAAACAAAAGATTTTGATACTAAAGAGGTTAGTACATTGCCTTTGGTGATAACTATAGCCCGTATGCACGGCAGCGGCGGACACGAAATAGGTAAAAAAGTTTCGGAGCGTTTGGGCATAAAATTTTATGATAAAGAAATTATCTCTCAAACAGCCAAAGAGTTAGGACTCTCACAAAAGGAAGTTGAAGAAAAAGAACAATTTATTTCCAATGCTTCGTTTTTGGAATATATCATAACAGACAACGGTTTTTCTAAGGAAAAATTTACCGGCAGGGATGGTGCGATTTTTTATCAGCAGAGCGAGTTTATAAAAAAAGTTGCAATGGAATCATGCGTTATAATAGGTCGTTGTGCTGATTACATTTTGAAAGACCGTCCGTGTTGTTTGAATATTTTTGTGCGCAGCGATGAGGATTTTGCGACCAAAATGGTAATGGCACGTACTCAGCTCAAAGAGACTCAGGCAAGGGAAGTTGTCCGAATTAAAAATTGCGCAAGAGCCAATCACTACGAAAAATATACGGGTCTAAAATGGGAAGATCCTGCACATTACGATCTTGTTATCAACACCGCTAAAATCGGCATTGAAACCTCTGTTGATTTGATTTGCAATGCCGTTAAAACATTTTTTGCCGAAATGATTTAAACAAAAATTATTTCGGCTGATTGACCAAAACGATTTTGTTTTCTTCTGCGTTTAGAATACATATCGTATTGGTTTCTTTTTCGATGTCAAAAATCAAAATGCCGTCGCTTGGTAAAAATTCGTATTTATTGACATCGTATTTTGTTCCGTTGCTCATGGCGCGGGTGTAAACGTTTCCGAGATACCATCCTCCGCCCTTTTCACCTTTTTGAATGGTTCTGATTTTGATTTCGTTCTCAAAATCTATGGCAATATTTTCGCTGCTCTCGTCAAAAAACATCAAAAGTTTGCACGTTTTGTCGCTTTTGTTTCTGATTATACAAGCGTAGTCCAAAATATTGTTGCTGTTGAAATTTCCCGTACATATTCCGCTGAATTCCAATTCGTTGAAAGAATCTCCGTAAATTTTCCATTCCGAAGAGGAGTTCCTGAAATATTTGTTTTCTACGAAATATTTCCATAAAACCATTTTGTAACCGTCTGGAGTTTTTTCGATGGCGTTTCTGTTGGCGAACATGGAGTTTATCTGTTGATAAATTTTGGACGGTGCAACGAAATTTTTAGGAATAAAACCTTTGATACCACGGGAAGAAACGCCCGTAATCCAAGTTGTACCGTCGGAGGTAACGGCTAATTTGTCCGTTAAAATTTTTAATGTTTCGCCGTAATTGAGATTGTCTAACGCTTTGGCAGTGATACTGTCGCCGTCATAAAGTTTTGCGTTGTCGGCAATTACATACATTTGGTCTTGATTGCCTAAGGTGAAGACTGATACCGTTATAAGAATCATAAAAAAGGCAACCAAACCCATCATAATTGCGTTTTTCCAAATCGGGGCTTTTTGTTGTCTGCCTTCGGGTGTAAAATCAAAAATCTGGGTGTTGGAATTTTCAGTTTTGTTTTCGTAAGTTTTTGCGATAGCGAGCAAATCTCTTTTAATTTGTCCGCAATCTTGGTATCTGTCAAGAGGTTTTTTGGCAACCGCCTTAAAAATTATTTCCTGCATCTGAGCCGAAACACCTTTATAAATTGACATCGGCTCTATCATCGGTTCGTTTACGATTTTGTTATAAATCTCATATTCAGTGAGTTTGCTGCTGTAAGGGTGCTGACCCGTTACCATGTGAAAAAACGTAACACCGAGCGAATAAATATCAGTTCTGCGGTCCAAAGGCTGACCTTTAACTTGTTGCGGACTCATGTAAAGAGCCGTTCCGACTTTGGTTCCGCTTTGAGTAATGTGCGGAGATTCGCCCATTATTTGCGCTATTCCGAAATCTAACATTTTGATTTCGTTGTCGGGCGTGATTATGAAATTTCCCGGTTTTATATCTCTGTGAATAATATTTTTGGAGTGCATATAACCCACGGCATCAAGCATTTGAAGCATTAATTTTATTGCTTTGGGTTCCGGAATAGGGCCTGATTCGTTTTTAAGATATTCGTTGAGGGGAATACCTTTGATTAATTCCTCGATTATAAAAGTACCTAATTCACATTCGATATAATCGTAAATGGTTACGATATGCGGATGTTTGAGTTTAGAAAGTGTAACAGCCTCGTTTTTAAGGCGTTCTTTGATACCGTCTTTTTGTTCCAAAAGCGGATTGAGTTGTTTGATGGCAACTCTACGCCCAAGAAGCATGTGAACGCCTTCATAAACGCTGCTCATGCCGCCTTCTGCTATCAGAGATTCTATTTTATAATTTCCTAACCGTCTGCCGGTCATGGGATTGTTTTTATTAAATTCCGTCATGGTATTATAAATTCGTCGCCGGGTTCTAATTGCTTGTTTTTCAATGCGTTTACTTTTAATAATTTTTCAACGCTGACACCATATAATTTTGACAAGGTGTATATGTTGTCATAATATCGTATTATGATTATTTTTTTTACGGGAATTGACATATAATGTTTTCCGCTGATTTCTTCGTATTGAACATCTTCGTCTTTTAGTCCGAAAATTTTTAGAACCGAGTCTTTACATTCTAATGAATCCAAATCGAATTCAACTCTTGTAATCTCTTCGGTTTTTTGTTCGTTTTTTCGGGATTTGTTGTATTTGAGAGCGAAAATTATTCCCGCCATAAAAATTACTACCGCTGCCAAAATTATCAAAAGGCTATTTGTCTTTTTGATTGAAAACCTACTATCAATAGGTTTTTGACCTGTTTTTTCGTAGTCTACGTTATAAAATTTTATGATTTGAAGCGTTATGTTATCAAATCCTCCGTTATTCTTAGCGGATTTCATCAAATCCATGCCTTTGTCTTCGATGTAACCTCGGCGGGCAAGAGTCGCTTTCAAATCGTTTTCTTTGACCATATTGTAAAGTCCGTCGATACACAGAAGCAATAAATCGCCGTCATTAGGGTCAATCGGTGATTTGCAAATATGGGGCTTACAAAATGGTTTCATGCCCATAACTCTTGTTAATTCATTTTTACGGGGGTGATTTTCAGCTTCTTCTTCGGAGATTTCGCCTAAATCCACAAGTTTTTGAACGTAACTGTCATCTTTGGTAAGGCGTACAAAATTCCTGTGCGAAAAATAATAAATCCTTGAATCTCCGACATGAGCGTAATATGCTTTGTTGTAACGGATTAAGACCAAAACGACAGTCGTTGCCATACCGTAACAGTTAGTATCGTTTTCTTCTTCGGTTTGCATTCTGTTTTGAGCATAATCGAAAGCGTCTTTTATTGCCTGAAACGGGTCTTTGTAATAAAAATTCGAGAAAAAGAATTTTAAGGAATTGACCACCGTTTGAGAGGCTTTTTCACCGCAGGGCAGACCGCCGCAACCGTCGCAAACGACAAACACGTGTCCGTTTATCGTGTCAAAATAGCCTAAATAATCTTCATTGTTTTCTCTTACGCAACCTTGGTCGGTAAGGCTTATGTAATGAAAATTGGCTAATTCCCTTGTTTTGGTTATCTGTGTATCCATGTTTTCTTTCTCTTAATAATTGATTTTCGCAAAAACGGCTCCGATACGCACTATGTCGTCGGGATAGATTTTGCTTTTGGTAATACGCAGGTCATTTATAAAAGTACCGTTTGTAGAATTGTTATCGGTAATATAAAAAAGCCCGCCTTCAAAACTTAAAGTTGCATGGTTGGAAGAAACTGTACGGTTTTCCACAACAATATCGTTGGTTTCTTTCCTGCCTATGGTCATAATCATTTTGCTTAATTCAAAGATAGTTTTCTTTTCTCCGTCTTGAATTAAAAGTTTCGGAACCATTTTGCCTGAGCCGATGAGGTTTTCTTCCGCTGCGAATTTGTCAAAATTGCGCAAAATGCTCACCGGATGTTTTTTATATTTTTCGAGTTCTTTTTTTAGCGTTTTATTTTCTTTGATAACGTCTTTTAAGTGCATTTGCGAGGTAGAGTCTATGTGCCTTATAATTTTAGTACGGGTTTTGTAATAAAGTCCGATTGCTGAAAGAATCGTTAAGATTATAATGCCGACAGCCGTAAAAATGGCATATCTTCCTTGCGTAACACTTTGGTCTGGGTTTGTGTATTCCGAGAGGACTTCATCGTTTCCGCACTTTATAATAAAACTGTTTGAAGTGCCTCTTTGTTGAGCTGTAAATTTTACAGTTATTTCTTTGAAATAATTTCGGGCTTTTGTCTTTTCAGTTTTTTCAAGGAGTTGCGCTAAATTTGCTTCAAGGGTTTGCGCTTTGAACATATTGAAACTTCCGCCCGTTATTGCGGCGAGTTTTTTCAGCTCTTCCCTCGAATTTTGCGACATCGAATCGTACATCAAAACGTTAATGTAAACCTCTGATTTTGCAGCGGTTTCAAAAAACGACAGATTAAAATTCCGTATCTCCGAAAGGTTAAGACCTCTTGAAATTATATTCAAAACAACCGCACCGTTACCCGAATGGGTCTGCGTATAATTGAATGCTGCTTCTACGGATTGATAAAGTCTGTTATCGATGAAAGATGAATCTTTTTGCGGTTGAAAATAATCTTCAATATTAGCGTTTAAAAGTTTGAAATCCCTTGTTTGTCCTGCGCTTAAAAATTTTATCGTTCTGCCCGGTGTCCCGAAATACAAAATGTTAAGACTGTTTTTGTCTGAAATATTCGGCAAAATGCTTAAAATGGCTTTTTTAATATCGGGAAAAACTCCGTTATGATAAAAATAATACGAGTTTTCAACCAAAAAAACGTATGTTTTTTCTTCCGAAGGCGTGTTGTCTTTTTCGGGATTAATGGTGTTGCTGTTGCTGAAATTGCCGTTTTCGATAATACAAACCGTATCCTGTCCCGGGTTTTGAACGCTGATGCGCACTGTTATTTCGGGATAGTTTCCGTCGTTTACGGACAGAACTTTTATTTTTTGAGCCTTGAGTCCGAAAAACGAAATTATCGTTAAAGCTGCTGTTAAAAACAAAAATTTCATACTCGAAAAAGGTTAATTAACCACCTTGTTGAAATTCATTTCTTTGCCTGAGGGTTTTGTCATCTCCTTTATAACCAAGATGGTATCCCTCTGATAATAAAATTTGCTGATAACCTTGCCTTTAACTTTTACGTTGTCGTTTACCACTGGTAAAAAATCATTGGTAATAACATTTACTTTGTCAGACCCTTTTTTTAGGACGAAAAAATTCAAATCGTCTAAATGAAGGGTGTTGATAACTTTGCCTTTTACCGTTACTTTTTTACCGTCAAAACTGCTGCCGTTATTTGCAATTTTGTTCAGCGGCACGGTGCATGATAACGTATTGAGTAATGCAAGTATCAGTAAAACAATTTTATAACCGAGTTTCATTTTCCAAAAATATGTTAGCAATTAAGACTACAAAATAAAACAAAAAAAATCATTTAACAAAAAAATCAAAAAAAATCAAAAAAAGTTTGTTTAGTTTTTTTTTTTGATTTACATTTGCGGTACAAACAATATCAATACAAACAATCATTTTTTAATTAAGTTAATTTATTATGGCATATAAAATTATTGCAGAAGAATGTCAGGCATGTGGTACATGCAAAGATGAATGTCCTCAAGAGGCTATCAACGAAGGCAGTGTTTATACAATTGACGCTGATAAATGCGTAGAATGCGGTGCATGTGCAGACGCTTGTCCTTGTGGAGCTATTAAACCTGAATAAAAAATTCTGAATTAAAAAAAATAAAAGGCTGTGCTGTGAGAATAAAAAATCAAAGCATAGCCTTTTTTATTAACGATATTAATAACTTTAACGAAAAAAAAATAGAAAAAAATGTATTTACAAGACAGAGGGCTTTACATTGCTCATTGTAATTCGGGCGATGTCAGCATAAAAGGGAAAATGGCAAACCGTCACGGTCTTATTGCCGGAGCAACGGGTACGGGAAAAACTGTAACGCTTCAGGTTTTGGCTGAAACATTTTGTCAAGCTGGTGTACCGTGTTTTATGGCGGATATGAAAGGCGATTTGAGCGGTATTTCGCAAGTCGGCAAGATGACGGGATTTATAGAAAAGCGTTTGGAAGAATTTCAAGTTGAAAATCCTCAGTTTCAGTCTTGTCCCGTAAGATTTTTTGACGTTTTCGGTGAGCAGGGGCATCCCATGAGATGTACGATTTCGCAAATGGGTCCCGATATGTTAGCCCGTCTTTTGGATTTGAACGAGACACAAACGGGTATTTTGCATATTGTTTTCAGAATTGCTGACGACAACGAATTGTTGCTTTTGGATATGAAAGATTTACGTTCGATGTTGGATTATGTTGCAAAAAATGCCGCAACGTTTACCACACAATACGGAAATATTACAGCTCAAAGTATCGGTGCGATTCAAAGGTCGCTGCTTGCATTGGAAAATCAGGGCGGTCAAAAATTTTTCGGCGAACCGGCTTTCGATATTCTTGATTTGCTTGCAACCGAAGGCGGAAAAGGAGTTATGAACGTTCTTGCCGCTGACAAACTTATGCTTCAGCCCAAGCTTTATTCAACTTTTATGCTTTGGCTTATGAGCGAACTTTACGCTACTTTGCCGGAGGTCGGTGATATGGATTTGCCGAAATTAGTATTTTTCTTCGACGAGGCACACATGCTTTTCGATGGTACGTCAAAGGCTATGGTTGATAAAATCGAACAAGTTATCCGTTTGATAAGGAGTAAAGGTGTGGGTATTTATTTTATTTCGCAAAGTCCTTCGGATATTCCTGATGCTATTTTAGGACAACTTGGAAACAGAGTTCAGCACGCTTTGAGGGCTTACACACCGAAAGACAAAAAAGCGGTAAAAGCCGCTGCTGAAAGTTTCCGTCCAAATCCAGCTTTCAGCACCGAGGAGGCTATTCAAAACCTTGAAACCGGTGAAGCCTTGGTTTCGTTTTTGGACGAGAAAGGTGCGCCATCTGTTGTAGAGCGTTGCAAAATTTTGTTTCCTTTAAGTCAAATTGGTGCTGTAAGCGATTCTCAACGAGCTGATATTATCAAAAAATCAAGGATTTACGGCAAATACGATAAAGCTATTGATAGAGAAAGTGCTTTTGAGGTTTTGTTAGCAGCAGCAGAAAAACAGAAAGCTGAAGAGGAAAAAGCCAAAAAAGAGGCTGAAAAAGCGAAAGAAAAGGCGAAAGAAGAAAAAGAAAAATCCAAAAAATCTTCATCTTCAAAACAGTCCACAACGGGTAAAATTGTTGGTAATGCTGTTAATACCGCTGTTAGGACTGCGACAAGAGAGGTTACAAAAAGTATTTTGGGCGGAGGTTCAAAGAAATCCTCCAAAAAATCTTCATCAGGCGGTTTGTTAGGCGGTTTTGTCCGCAGTATTTTAGGAAATTTATTGAAATAAGAAATTGAAATAAAAAAATTGCAGGAAATTTTTCCTGCAATTTTTTATTAGTATGTTTGATGCTAAAATGTTTTCTATTTTTTGTATGATATTAATAAATTTTGCGTTACGACAATAATTTTTCTACTTCATCTTTTGGAAGTTGCAAAACAATTGAAATCATTTCAACTGATAATCCTTGTTTCTTCATTTCAGTAGCGACTTGTTTGTTACGCTTAGAAATACCAATCTTTTCTCCTTCTTCTCTACCCTCTATCTTTCCTCTAATTTCAGCGGTGAGAATTGCTTCTTTTTCGTTGGCTACGGCATCAAGATGACGAATGTATGTATCTTGCTCTTCTTTTGTCATGCGGTCGAACTTCATAACTTCTTTTGCTTCAATAAGTCCCGGAACTTTTGTGTCTGATTTAATTTCTGAATTTTTCAAAAACTCCATCCATTCGTCCATCGCGGTTTTTACATTATCGTCGAAAGAATTAACACGAATCATGTAATATGTTGGCATGATAGCTCCGGCATTATGATGCTCATATTTAAATTTTCGGTTTTTACCATTCAACTCATCTTGTTCCTTCTCAAAAAGCGTAAGTTCTTCTTTTTCAGAAATTAACAGTTCATCTTTATAATGAACACCGATAAAATTTGTGTTACCAACATAAAGATAATCTTTGCCAACGCCAAAATCGTAATAAACAATTGAAATAGAGTATACTTTTTTGATTTTGCCGTAATCATCGCCATCTTTCATCTGTTCGGTTATGGCTTTTGACGTTCCGAAAAGTACGCGTTCCATGTAGTGAACGTAACGTGTCAACTGAATTTCAACGATAAAAATTTCTTCATCAGAGGATTTTGCTTTGATATCCACACGGTTGAATTTATCGTCCTCAAAAGTGTTATTACTTTCACTTTCAAGAATTTCGATGATTTTACAATCAGGTTTACCAAGAAAAACCTCGATAAACCCTTCCAAAATACCGAAATTTGCTTTGTCTCGCAAAAGTTTTTTTATCGCCCAGTCGAAACGTATGTAGTTAATTTTGTTCATCTTACATGGAATTTTAGTTGTTGCAAAAATAGCGATTTTTTTCAAAATAAATGCACAAAAAACTTCTATCATGCATAAAACTGAAATTTTTACGGATTTGCAATGAAATTGTTATTCTGACAACAATTTTTCTATTTCCTCTTTTGGAAGTTGCAAAACAGCTGAAATCATTTCAACTGATAATCCTTGTTTCTTCATTTCAGTAGCGACTTGTTTGTTACGTTTTTCGATACCGATTTTTTCTCCTTCGATTTTTCCTTTTTCGACACCGATTTTTTCGCCTTTTTCGATACCGATTTTTTCTCCTTCTTCTCTGCCTTCGATCTTTCCTCTAATTTCAGCAGTTAGAATCGCTTCCTTTTCGTTGGCTACTGCATCAAGATGACGAATGTACGTGTCTTGCTCCTCTTTTGTCATGCGGTCGAACTTCATAACTTCTTTTGCTTCAATAAGTCCCGGAACTTTTGTGTCTGATTTAATTTCTGAATTTTTCAAAAACTCCATCCATTCGTCCATCGCAGTTTTAACATTATCGTCGAAAGAATTAACACGAATCATGTAATATGTTGGCATGATAGCACCCGCATTATGATGCTCATATTTGAATTTTCGAGCTTTA
>JAFYDK010000086.1 GCA_017544805.1 Bacteroidales bacterium
CCTCGGAATCGAATTTGACGATACCATTAACACCGGTCTTAGAGACAAAGAAATGGTAATTTCAAAACCGACATCAAAAGTAAAAGTTATCGTTGTGCCCACTAACGAAGAACTCGTTATCGCACAAGATACTTTGGAATTAACTAAAAAATAAATTTTTATAGTTTCCCTTGTAAAAACGTTGCGTAAAAAATTACAACGTGTTTTTCTTTAACGCAACGTTTTTACTTTTTCTTATAATATGAGAAAAATTTTTCTTATAATATTATTTTTTCTAACCGTAAACAGTAGTTTTTCACAGGTAACATTTATTAAAAATCTTGAAAATCAAAATGTTGCTCAAGAAAAATACGATAGTCTTACTAATACCGTATATTTTTTGCCGTATGCGGATTCTTTAAACACATATTCTCTTTGGTTCAATTTCGGAGTTGCGGGATTTAGAAAAGACACTCTTTTGACATTTGTCAGCAATTTCAAACAAAGATTTTTTAAACCGAATTTTCCCGTTTATACTTACGACCACAAAAAATATTTCAGCGTTAAATCTCTTGATTACGGAAAAAAATTGAGGGTTCAGTTTTTACCCGAACGCGATACGGTGTATTTTTCAACGGGTTTTCCGTATTCTTATTCTGATTATGAAAATTTTTTTAATGCTCATTCCGATTCCGAAAATATCAGAGAAAAAGCCTTTTTGGAATATTCTGACACCTTAAAAATGCCATATCTTACCATTGGTGACAAAAGATATTTCAAACGCGGGAAAAAACTTATTTGGATAATTTGTCGTCAGCACGCTTTTGAATCGGTGGCAAATTACGTTATGCAAGGTATGTTGGAATATCTTTTTAGCAAGGAATGTGCGAAAAAACTTTTAAGAAAATATACTTTTAAAATTGTTCCGATGGTTGATATTAGAAACGTTGTTTTGGGACAAAGCGGTAGAATGGGATTGCCCGTGGATTTGAATCGCGATTGGGACAAAACAATACGTCCTGAAATCAAAATCCTAAAAAACGAAATCACTAAAACTGCCAATTATTACCGTTATTATATGTTTTGGGATATTCACGGAACGTTTCCCGGTGGTGATATTCAGCGTAATTTTTCATATTTCAGCCTTGCGGACATTGATAAAAAACGCAAAAACATTCATAAATATTGGGATTGTTTTTTTGACTTTGCCAAGTTTGTCCCGACCGAAATCAGTGATTTTCAAAAGGGTTATGACGGTCTGACTGCTGATTGGTGGAATCATTTGACTTTCCCGAATTTGGAGTTTTCCACGACACTCGAAACCGATTGGAATGTTAATCATAAATTCGATGTTTATACCGTTGAGGATTATTACGAAATCGGTCGTAATATGATTAGAGCGTTGGAAAAATACCGTTAATTTATCAGTTCAAACATTTTTCTTGGCGTTAGAAGTTCGCTGCAAGTGATTACCGTGCCGACCAAAACGCCTAACATTCCGTGCGCATTAACGTTTTGTCCGGCTTGAAAAACATTAGAAACTCTTGTCCTGTGTGGTATTCTGCAAGCAGGACCTAAATTTACGTCTTTTGCCACGCCGTACATCGAACCATCTTTTGTGCCCGTGTAATCAAGGTAGGTTAGGGGCGTTGAGGTATAATAATTTTTAATGCAATTTCTTAATCCGGGGACTTGTTTTTCAACGGTTTCCAACAGTTTTTCGGCTTTTAATTTTTTGAAATTTTCGTAATCTTTTCCGCGGTTTCCGACATGAGTGCCGCTCCATTTTTCAACTTCAGAAAAACGCATATACGCCAAAATAACTCCCGTATGAGCGTATTTAGGATTTTCTATCTGACAAAAATGCATATAAAGAAAACATTCAGGCCAAGAATTTAATGTGTATTTTTCGCAGTCCCAAACGGTATTTTCTTTGTTATAACCGTAAAAATTATAATTCATGTACGGCATTGTATTTCCCTTAAATTCAACGTAAATGCTGAAGACTCCCGGTGTTTGAGGCAATGTGTTGATTCTGTTTCTGAAAGCCGGACGGATAGGTTTTCCGATAAGTTTTACCGTTGATGCCGGGTGCAAATCCGAGATAACATAATCTGATGGATAAAACTCTGAATCATTGACTATTACGCCGGTGGATTTCAAATCTTGACACACAATATCGGTAACACTGCTTGATGCAAAAACTTCACCGCCGTATTTTTCAATTGTTTTTTTCATCGAAAAGGCAATCGAATCGCTGCCGCCTACAATTCTTGAGGAATCGGCGTTATAAAAGTTCATTACGTAAGCGTGAGTCGAAAAAGGCGTTTTGTCCTTTTGGGCAGCGTACAAAGGCATATTTCCGACCAAAACTTCCTTTATTAAATCATCGGAAAATATATTGTCAAGAACGCTGTTTACGGATTCAAAACGGTATTTCATATTAGTTTGAATATCAGGTCCGGAGTATTGAAGCGAGTGTAGGGGAGAGGCTTGGGTGATTTCCTCAATGAGCGAAAAATATTTTTCCAAATTGTATCTTTCACTTGGAAAATATTCGCACATTTGATTGATAAACGGCTCTTTTTGAGAGGCAAATTTGTATTTTTGACCTCGAAACGAAATAATTTCATAACCGGTAGGATCGAGTCCGAAGAGTTTTAAATCTTTTTTTACTTCCAAAAAATTCAAAATCTTGTCCAACGTTTGACCTTCTTTCGCACTTCCTAAAAAGTGCATTCCCGTTTCAAATTTGGCATTACCGCGCTTGAAACATTGCAAACAGCCGCCTATTTGTTTTTCTTTTTCAAAAACCGTAACTTTGAAACCTGATTTTGCTAAAATTACAGCCGTGCTGAGTCCGCCTAAACCGCTGCCTATGATTATGACTTTTCGCTTTTCCATTTTAATTTATTCCGCTGTTTTTATTATAATTGCAGCTGAGTGAATTTCAGGTAAATTCGTTTGATTTGTGAGTTCTCTGTATTTCTTGGTAGTTTCGTCATGGAGTCCGATTAAAACGTTTTTGCACATTCCGCTTTTTAATAACAAAACGGCATCTTCCATGGCACATTTCATGGAATTTTCACCTTGAGTGTAAGTGATGTTATAACCCTTGCAACCGGTTTTAATGGCGATATTGCTGCCGATTGTGTTGTGCGTGCTTTGCATAAAAAGTGTCGGTTTCAACATTTCTTCGCCCTCAAAAGTTATCTGTTCCAAAAGTTTTTCGCTGTTTTCCCAGCAGCCCAAAGTCGTGGCTGTGATAATCGCATCAGGAGTTTGGATTCCCGCTTTTGAAAGTGCTTCTAACGAGGTTAAAAGCGAGGTTTTCATAATTTTGCAAAGCCGTCTGCTTTCCGCCGGTTTCAAAAAGTTTTTTAGTTTTGATAATTCCTCTTCGCTGTTGATTTCCACTTTGACGGGCGTTTCAAGTTTTATTTCTTCGTTATAAACAAAATCTTTGGCGTTTTCTTTTGGCGGATTAATCGAAAAAATAAGTGATGAATCGTTGCCACCGAAACCGAAAGAATTGCAGATAACGTTTTTAAGAATTTTGGGTGTGTTTTCTTTTATCGGTGAAAAATCAAAATTCTCCATTTTTGTTTCAAAACCGAGATTTCCCGGGGCAAAATTATTTTGCATTGCCAAAATGCAAATGACGCTTTCAATAGCACCTGAGGCACTTGTGGTGTGTCCCGTTAATGATTTCGTGCTTGAAAAAAGCGGTATTTGGTCAGAGAAAATTCGTTTTAAGGCTTGTGATTCACTTTCGTCATTGTTCGGTGTGCCTGTGCCGTGTGCGTTGATATAATCAATTTCCCACGGGCTTAATCCCGCCTCTTCCAAAGCCTGCTTCATTGCATTGTATGCGCCCTCGCCTTCGGGAGAAGATGCAGTTTGATGAAACGCATCGCAAGTATTAGCACCGCCGACTAAATAGGTTAGGGGAGAGGCATTTCTTGATTTTGCACTTTCTGAAGTTTCCAAAACAACGTATGCTGCACCTTCTCCGAGGTTGAGTCCGGCTCTGTTTTGGTCAAAAGGTCTGCAAATTTCTTTGTCGATAATCATCAACGAGTTGAAACCGTTGAGATGAAATTTCGTTAATGCTTCAGCTCCGCCTGCAACAACGATGTCAGCCTTGCCGGCCTTGATTAATCTCGAGGCTAAAATCAAAGCGTTAGCAGCCGAAGAACAAGCTGTTGAAATGGTTATAACATTGTCGAAAATGCCAAAATATTCTGCCGTTAAATCCGTGCAACTGCCTGAATCATGCTGTTTTAAACATTCTGTATTTTGAGGAAAATCCTTGTAAAACTTTTCCGTTAAATCCATTCCGCCGACAGTTGTGCCGGAGATAAAAAATATTTTTTTGCCGTTTTTGTTTTCTTTGTTGATTCCGGCTTGCAAAAGCGCCTCTTTTGCCGCATAAATTCCTAAAAGTGCATTACGGCTTATTAATTTGGTTTGAGGAATTTCAAGTGAAGATTTCAGCTGGGAATCAGTCATTTTTACCTCGCCTGAGGGAAAATCTTTGTGAACGGTATCAAGTATTTTGATTTTTTCGATGCCTGTTTTTTGCTTTTTGAGCGATTCCAAAACGCTTTCTTTGCAATTCCCTATTGCCGAAATTATTCCCGCTCCCGTTATAACAATGTTTTTTTTCATAATAATCGTTTAATTTTTTGAGAAAATGAACAAATCCGCAAGAAAATCTTCTGGTGAATTGTAATTTAGCCAACCGCCTATAACGTGCCTAATTTTTTTATCAAGAAAAACCGTTGAAATGATTTTTTGCATTGTTTCTTCGTCTTTTTTGTCTAAAATATAAAACGCTGTTTCGCCTTTAAAACCGTTTCTGACGGCGATTTCGCCCGTTACGATATTCGGCAGAGTGTAAATAAAAATTGACGGACTCGGAAAAAAATCGTTAGGGTTGGAAATCGTTTTAAGAAAATTTTTGTCGGAAACTATCGACGAAGAATTGTTGAAAAATACCGTTGAAATTTCTTCCGGAGAATTTTCCGTTTTTATGAAAATTTTCAGCATTTCGCTTGAAATAAAACCTAAACGGCTGAGCGGATCCATTTTGTAAAATTTCGGATAATCATTGATACGGTTTTTGTAAATTTCCGTCAGAAAATCTCCGTCAGTTTCTTTTGTAATTTCTTGATTATCAATTGTTAAAGTATTCGGTTTTAAAACAACGTGATGAGTTTTCTTAATTGAAAAATCCGATATTTTTTTCTTCGGAAAAACGTTTTTTGAGACAACGAGAGCCGCATTACAACCTCCGAAACCTGAAATCAGTTTCAAAAATGTTTCTTTATCGGTTTTTGTATTTTGATTTGATAAAATTAATTCTGCTGAAACGCCTCTTTCCTTGTATCCTAAAGTTCCCAAAACGGTTTTGTCCTCAATCGCGGCTTTTGAAATTATCGTTTCCAAAATTCCTGCCGCGCCGAGCGTGTGCCCGAAAAATCCTTTTAACGCATTGACAGGCACGTTGTTAAGTCCCGCTCTTGAAATTGCTGAAGCCTCCATTTGGTCGTTGAACATTGTGGCGGTTCCGTGAGCGTTGATAAAAGCTAAATCTTGTTTTATTTCCTCATTAACAGCGGATTCAATGGCAAGAAATGAGCCTTCTCCGTTTTTGGAGGGTGAGCTGATATGATACGCATCGTTTCTGACAATACCGGAAATAATTTTCCAATTTTGATTTGACGTATTTTCTTTTTGGTCGGATTGTTTTAAAATTATGGTTGCTCCGGCCTCGCCGAGATTCATTCCTAAACGTTCCAAATCAAAGGGACGGCATTTGTCGTTTGACATTGCCTTTAGTGAGAAAAATCCCGATATTGTGAAAAGGCTTTGTAGGTCTGCCCCGCATACGACTGCGTATTTGTAAAAGCCTTTTTCCAACAGTCTTTGTGCCGTTATAATAGCGTGAACGCCCGAAATGCAAGCATTGCAAATCGTTATCGGCGAAGATGAAAAATTGAAATAATCGGCGATTTTTTTTGCAGATTGCGACACGGAAAATTTTTCGTTTTTAGAATTTTCATCCAAAAGTTCGATGTTGCCTTTTGTGGTGCTGAGTATAAAAACGGCTTGCTCGGGCTTAAAATCTTTCCTGCAATTTTTTATTGCGTTTTCTATTGAGCGCAAAACAAGGCTTTCAAACCTCGAAAATCCTTCTAAAGAGAGAGCCGAGGTTTGTTCTTTTGAAAAAAGTGCAGCCGTAATTTCTGAGGCAATACCGCTGAAAAAAAACGTTTTTAATGCTGTTTTTCCGTTTTTTACACATTCGTAATTCTCTTTTGTTGAAAAACCTAACGGACTTATAATATTGTCGGAAATTATTTCTACCATAATTTTTTCTTCAAAAAAAACAGCCTTTTTGGTTTTTGGAATTTTTTTTTAAGCGTTTACTTTACTTTCGATGTAATCGCAAAAATCTTTGAGCGTTACAACTGCAGACATTTCTTCGGGTTTGATTTTAAAACCGAAATTCTTTTCTACGATTACAACAATGTCCACGAAATCAAGGCTGTCAATTCCCATATCATCTTTGAGTTTTGCGTCTTCTTTGATTTTGTCTTCGTCAATTTCGAGTTCTTCAATAAGAAACTTTTTAACAGTTTCTAAAATTTCTGTTTTGGTCATTTTTTATTTTTTTTATTTTAGTTTGCAAATTAAAATTGAATGTCCTTGTCCTAAATTGTCATATATTTCCTCTATTTCCAAACCTGCTTTTTCGATGCAAGTTTTCATGTCTGAAGTATTGTACATTTTGGAGTTGCCGTTAGCAAGAGCCGTAAAATAAAGGCTTGTCATCGTAAGACAAAACGCTGCCGGTTCAAATCTTTGTCTGTCCCAAAGCGTTTCCATGATGTAAACTCTTGTTTTTGAGTCCATTGCCTCTTTTACTTTTGTTAGAATATCAACAATTTGCTCCATGCTGAAACAATCCAAAAACTGACTCATCCAAATAGCGTCAAGACCGCCTTCAAGTTTTGGCAAAACGCTTTCTTTTTTTAGGATGTCAATGCCGAGTCCGCTGATTCTTTCCGCACCGTTTTTGCCGGAAATATTAGCCTGCATCAAAGAAATTTGCTGTTTTAAATCGATGACCGTAACTTTTACCTCGGGAGAATAATCCGTGCATCTTAACGCCCATTTGCCTGTGTTGCCGCCTATGTCGTAAAGTGTTTTAACGGAATGTTTTTTGAACATTATTTCCAAAGCCTCGTCAAAAGACGAATCGCTGTAAAAATGATCGAAAGCAAACCAACTTTTTTGAACTTTTTCGGGCAGAGACGAAAGACCTTCGTAAATTGTCGGCCATGAACCGAAATTTTTTAGACCTTCGGGTTTGCCTGTCAAAAGCGATTCTTCCAAATTGAACCAGCCTAAATAATTGACATCGTGGCAAAAATCCATATTAACTCTTGCCGCAGGATCGTTTAGCAAAAACCAACCCGTTTTTGAAAGTGTGAAACGATTGGTTTCTTCATCAACGAGAATTGTTCCGATGCAAAGCGAGGCCTCAGTCAAACATTTTACCGCATAATCTGATAATGAGGTTTTTTCACAAATTTCTTCTCTTGTTAGGCCTGAATCGGAGTCGCGGATAAGGTCTAAAATTCCAAATTTTACCATCAGCCTTGAGGCCTGAAAAACTACGGGCGACCATGCAATAAATTCTGCAAGTCTTTGTGCCTGAGGTGCTGAAAGGTGTTCTTGGGTATATTTTTCTTTTAATGCCGGTGTTAAGTGCATAATTTTCTTTTTTTTTAATCTTTACATTTGGTTATAATCAAAGCCGAATTTGTTCCGCCGAAGCCGAAGGAATTGCTCAAAACTGTATTTATTTCTTTGTCAATAGTTTTGGCTGCGATATTTAATTTTTCTGAATATTGGTCGGGATTTTCAAAATTTATGTTCGGTGCTACGAAATTATCTTGCATCATAATCGCTGAATAAACGATTTCGCTTGCTCCTGCCATCCAACATTCGTGTCCTGTCATGGATTTTGTAGAACTGATAAGGGCGTGTTTGCCGTGAAAAATTTTGTCTAACGCAATAGCCTCATACATATCGCCTTGTGGCGTGCTTGTGGCATGGGCGTTGATATAATCTATTTCGTCGGGGGAAATTTCTGCATCTTTCAAGGCTCTTGTCATGGCTGTAATGCTGCCTAAATCGCTCGGTTTTTGGATATGGCTGCCGTTGCCCGAAAAGCCGTAACCTTTTACCTCTGCGATAATATTTGCGCCTCTTTTTTTCGCGCTTTCATAACTTTCAAGCACTAAAGCTGCTGCACCGCCGCTCGGGACAAGTCCGTCTCTGTCTTTGTCAAAGGGGCGGCTTGCTTTTTCGGGAGCCTCCATACGGGTAGAAAATGCCGTTATCGCATCAAAAGATGCCATGGAATACTGGTTGGTTTCTTGTGCACAGCCGCATAAAACAGCCTCTTGAAGCCCTTGTTTTATCATCATATAGCCTAATCCTATTGAATGACTGCCGCTTGCACAGGCCGCACTGATTGTAAAATTTATTCCTCTTAAATGAAAAATCGTACTTAAATTCATCGTAACGGTAGAATTCATTGATTGTAACACTGCGCCGTAGCCTAACATTGCAGTATCGTGTTTTTCTTCCATTATTTTGAAAGTTTCGATTACGGGTTTTGCAGAAGAGTCGTTGCCGAAAATACAACCGATTTCGTTTTCCAAAAGATATTTTTCATCGATTCCGGCTTGTTGAAAAGCCTCTTTTGATGCCATATAAGCGTATTGAGCCTGTTCTGGCATTCCGACACGGATGTGTCTGTCCAACATGGCTTTGGTGATTAACGGTGTTTCCACTATTGCTGAAAGTCCCGAACGGTATCCGTATTTTAATCTGTCCTCAAGAATGCCGATTCCTGATTTTCCCTTATAAAGTGATTCCTTAACAGTTTTGATGTCAGATCCTAAACAAGACCAAATTCCCATGCCACTGATTACTACCCGTCTGTCCATTTAATTGAATTTTTTACGCCGTAAAATTAAGCAGATTTTATTTAATAAAAAAATACCGTATTAAATTTTTTCATAATATTTGTATTGCATTAAAAAAAATCATCAGAACTAATTAAAAATAACAAACTAAGAAAATTTAATCTTTTAATTGCGGCATTGTTTTTTTTTGCAGCTTGTTCTAATCTGCCTTAGAGCGCGCAAAAGGAGTTTAAAGGAGGGTAAAAGAAGTGAGCAAAATGGATTTTTTTCCCTCTTATGAGTAAAAAAATTATTGAAATTTCAGGAAAAAGCAAAATGAATAAAATGAATGAGGGTGTCTTTGAAAAAAAAACTGTTACTTTGTAGTGTTAAAAATAACAAACGCTCCCTAATAAAAGCAAAAAAACGACTTAAAACTATTACTTATATACTCAATCGTCGGGACGTGAGGTTCCGCAATCTTTAAATTTTCCATAAAAGAAACCTTTTCTTAATGAGTGGGTTTCTTTTTTTTGTGCGGTTGAAATAGTTTTTATAGTTTTGTTCCGAAAAAAAAACGGGATTATGGATGATTATTTTTTCTATATAATATCAGGGCGGGTAACAGATAGTGATGTAAAGCCGCAAAAATACCTTTCATTGAAATTGTTTCGAGCGGAAAACGACCATGAAACGGAGGTTTTAGCATCTTGTAGGACCAATCAGAACGGAGAATTTTATTTTGAGGAGAGCCTAAAAAAGGGTTCAAAACTGAAACTCGTTTTGGAGGATTTCAACGAAACTAAGGATTTTTCTGTCAGCGACAAAGACGAATACAGAATTAATTTTATCGTTTAATCATTATCACCCAAGAAAAAACTTTTAGGCGTTATGACCAAGTTAAACTTATTCGTTGCCCCGTTCACGTTTGAGACCGTGGGCGCGGGGATGATTTTGTAGGCTGCAAACTTTTCCGATATTCTTGTGGCGACATTCCCAAGTGTTTTTTGCAGTAACGGCTGAAATATGAGAGGGTTGTGAAATTCATTTTTTCGCAAATCTGCGTTATCGAAAGGCGGCGGTCGTTGAGATATTTTTTGAGGATGGGCACGGCGTGGCGGTCGATAAACGAGGTTACGCTGTTGCCCGTCATTCGGCGGACGGTGGCTGAGAGGTATTTTGGCGACACATTGAGCCGC
>JAFYDK010000087.1 GCA_017544805.1 Bacteroidales bacterium
AATTTCAGGTTTCAAGATTTACCGTTCTGAAAGTCCGAAAAAAAAGAAGTCGTTGATTTTCAGCGGTTCAGACCCGTTGCAAAGGAGTTTCACCGACAAATCGCCGATGAATGACAATTATTATTTTCTGTCGGTTTACAACGAGACGGAAGAAAAATTGAATCCGTTTCCGTATTACGCGCAGTTAATCGACAGTATACCGCCTGTAAAACCTTCAAAACCAAACGGTTATTGCGACAGTCTCGGCGTTGTGGCTCTTTGTTGGAATCCGCATCCCGACAAAGATGTAAAAGGTTACAGACTTTTTCGTTCAAATTCTCCCGACAAAAATTTTATGATGTGCGCTCCCGAAATGATTGTTGATACATTTTACGTTGATACAATTAATCTTAACACATTGTCGCAGTCAGTTTACTACAAAATCAACGCCGTAGATAGTCGCGACAATCAGTCAGAACTGTCGGAAATGGTTGAAATTAAACGATTTGACAAAATTTCACCAGTTGCGCCACAGTTTGAAAATATTGCATTACAAAAAAACAAAGTTATAATCAAAATAATGCCGTCGCCGTCAAAAGACGTGGAAAAGTATTTGATATTCAGAAAATTAGCAACTGACAAAGATTTTGACACGTCGGCAGTTTTAGCGGCGGGTCAGCTGACATTTTTAGATGCAAATGCCGATGATGGAGAAACCTATCATTATGGTATTCAGGCTGTTGACAACAGCGGCAACAAATCTGAAATCATTAAAAAATCGTTTTCAACGCCGCCAACCAAAACCGCAGAAATTCGTTTGAAAAAGAAAGTTTACGAAAATAATGTCACGCTCAACTGGACAACGGAAAGTCGTAAACAGCTGGATTATGTGATTGTGTATAAGAAAGTTAACGACAAACCTCTGAAAACATATTCACAAATTTCAGATTGTAACACGTTCACTGACAAAGGTTTGCAAATCGGTGATTTTTATACGTACTGTGTAAGAATGGTTTACGCCGATGGCAGCGAATCCGCATTGAGCAACGAAATAAAAGTGGAATTGTGATTAATTTTTAACCACGGAAAACACGGATTTACACGGAAATTTTTTTTGACTAATTTTTAACCATGGATTTTCACGGAATTTTTTTCTGTGTTTTTCGTGTGTTCCGTGGTTAAAAGTAAAAAATTTTCATAAACAACTAACCAAAATAATGAAAAGACTTGTATCTTTAATAGCCTTATTATTAACACTTTCCGTGTCTTATGGACAGGAATATCTTGATATTGACAGCCGTTTGGACACGTCGGATAGCCGCCGTCTTGCCGCCGCATTGGACCTCACTGACAAAGTTCAGAAGATGTCAAATTATATCAAAAATCTCAACGAATTACGACAAAATCATCAATTGCCGCTGCCCGTTGGTATTCAGAGTACAGCGGGATATTTGCTCGTGGTTTCCAATATCGAAAGAGAAAACGATGAAATTTCAAAACTTCATTTGTCGTGCGTTATTCCGTTGAAAAACAAGAAGATAGGATTCGACGGCGAAATTGTTGTAAACGGAAACAGCGGACTATGTTCGCCTGGAAAAATCGAAATTATAGAACCCGTAACAGTTGGCAAAATTTTTAAAATCACATTCAAAAGTGGAACTTTCGCCGAATTTGATTGCGATGGAATTCAAAAATTTCATGCCGAAACCGATATTGAAATTGATTCTACCAATTTAGTTTTTTACGATGATAACAACAAGATTTCCAAACAGATACCAAAGTTTTCAACTAGTTTGGATTTTGAAGAAATAGATAATTTTACATTTTCGCTCAACAAGAAAATCAAATTTGGATTCCAAAAACTGAAAGATTGGATTTTTACATTAGACGGTCTGGATTTCGACAACAGCGAAGAAATTACAAGTGCCAAAATCAAATTTCCCAGCGGATATTTTTCATCAAACAATTCAGCAGAAAAAAATCTTTGGCGTGGCGTTTTTGTCGGAAAATCACAGCTTCAACTCCCCAAAAATCTCGGCAAAGACACTTCGCACTCAATCACGATAGATTGCGAATATTTTATTGCCGACAACAACGGTTTTACAATTTCTGCTAATGCGCAAAATCTTGGTTATCCGCTTGATACAACTAAAAATTTAGATATTAACGTCGACAATTTAGAGTTTAAATTGTTAAAAAATCAAATTCAAAACGTATCGTTTGAAGGCGATTTTAATTGGAAAGCTCTCGGCAGATTTTCAAAACATCATTACGATGCGTTGTACAACGATGCGGAAAACGAATTTGACATTACTACAAATCTTGGCGACTCTTTGACATTGGATTTTATTTGCGCAGAATTGCAGTTGGACAAA
>JAFYDK010000088.1 GCA_017544805.1 Bacteroidales bacterium
GGAAAAAGCTAAAAGTCAAAACTTTCCCGAAGGTTGGCAGCATGATTTTCCGAAGATTCAGAATCCGAAAACTAAGGTTCAGACCTTAGCAACAGGCGTTCCGGGAACGTATCCGATAATTGCTGATTTGACCAAAAATTCAGGCGGCGAAATCATCACTTTTGACGAAACAAAATCTGCGGATGTTGCGCGTTTAGTGGCTTTCAAAACGCTTGAAAAAATAGGACCTGCTTCAGCAATCGGTCTTGGCGGCTATTTTGAATCGCTCAAAAAAGGCTTGTTGAAAGACGGTGATGTCGTTATGATAAACCTCGGTGAAGGTCTCGAACGTGCATCTTTCTTCCTCTCTGAACTCGCTTACAATTTCGACACAGTATCTTCCGCTGACGAAATCAACATTTTCCGCAGAAAAGACTTAGAATTCAAACTCTGGAGAAAAATTTTAGGTTAGCTTTGTCGCCTCATGCCGGCGGGGCAGTTCCCTTTTGAAAAAGGGAACCGGAAAACTTCTGGGAGATATAAAAAAGGGAAAGCCCCTAAAGGCTTTCCCTTTTTTATATCTCTTAAAAGTTCTTTGGTTCTTTCTTTCAAGAAAGAACAGCCCCCGCGGCTTGAGCGGACAAGCGCAACTTTAAGATTTTTTTCGGTTTAAAAATCCTTGAATTGTGTTCATAAGGATTTTTATTTCGATAGGTTTTGTGATGTAGTAGTTGCAACCTGCTTCGATAGTTTTTTCTTTTTCGCCAGTTAGTGCATAAGCTGTTTGCGCTATTATTATGACGTTTTTATTGAATTCACGTATTTTTTGAGTTGCTTCGTACCCGTTCATAACCGGCATTTTGATGTCCATCAGGATTAAATCTATTGATGGGTTTTCTTTAGCTATTTTAACGGCTTCTTCGCCGTTTTTAGCCCAAAGAACGTTAGCTTTGGTATCGGCGAGAATTTCTTTCATGTATACGATATTCATTTCTTCGTCTTCGGCCACGAGTAATGTTTTGTTTTCGAGGCTATCGTTACCGTCTTCTACTAATGATGCTCCGTATTCGTCGCCGGTATTGAGGTCTGCATCGTATGGGAGAGTGAAGAAGAATGTTGAGCCTTCGCCTTCGGTTGATTCCACCCACATTTGACCGCCTAAAAGTTCAGCGAGTTTTTTAGAGATTGTAAGACCTAAACCTGTACCGCTTTGGTTTTTATCGTCTTTTTGTTCGATTTGACCGAAGCGTTGGAAGATTAAGTTCAGTTTATCGGCAGGCATTCCTACGCCTGTGTCTTTTACGTAGAAAAGGAGTTGTTCGGGATTATTGAATTTGTAACCGAACTCAATGTAACCTTTTTCTGTGAATTTCATGGCGTTGCCGATGAGGTTGTTAAGGATTTGTTTGAGTCGGAACGGGTCTGTTTCGATGCTGAATTCGTCTCTTTCTACGGCTTTTTTCATTCTTAATTCAAACGATTTGTTTTTCATGTCGTTGATTTGGTAATGCGACATATAAACTTCGTTCATAAGCGGGTTGAGAGTTATTTTCCTTGGTTTTACTTTCAACTGACCTGCTTCGATTTTTGAAATATCAATTATATCGTTAATCAAGTTAAGAAGGCTTTTGCCGCTGTTGATGATTAATTCCAGATATTGTTCTTTGTGTTTGTCGTAGACGCCGGGTTTGGTAAGAAGCGTTGAAAATCCGAGAATTGAGTTCATCGGGGTACGGATTTCGTGGCTCATGTTAGCTAAAAACGCTGATTTGAGTTTGTCTGATTCTTCAGCTTTGTTTTTAGCCTCTACAAGTTCTTTTTCTTTTCTTTTTCTTTCTGTTATGTCCCTAACGGTTATTACGATACCGTTTTTGTCTTCGTAATTGTATGAATTAACTGAAACTTCGGCATCGAAAATTTCGTTGTTTTTGTTGATTGCAGTGGTTTCCTTTGGTTCTGAGCTCAGTTGAGAATACATAACTTTTTCAACAATTTCTTTTGCTTTTTCCCTTTGGTCAAAAGGCACGATTAAATTTATGAACGAATTGTCTTTGACCTCAGAGAATTTGTAGCCGAAGAGTTTCTCCGCTGCTGTGTTGAAAAACTTGATTCTCTGTTCTTTATCAACTACAATTATCGCATCGAAAGACGATTTGTTTACTTTCGTGAAAATTTCGTTTGTAAATTCTTCTTTCTTTTTAGCGGCATCACGCTCTTGTTCTTTTTTGTTGATGGTATCAAGCATTATAGAGAACTGATTGTAAAGTTCAGTTATCTCGTCGTTGCCTTTAGGAGTTTGAATTTTTTGATTGAATTTTTGTTCTTTAGTAATTTCTTGAATGTTTTCCGTTAATTTTACCAAAGGCGTAGTGGTGTATTTTTGAAGCAAAATTACGACGAAAAATATCATAAGAGACGAACCTATTAAAACGAAAATTATGTTTCTGATAAATTTCATTTCAATGAGGGTGTGTTCTTTTGTTGAAACTTTCAGATAGATGATAACTCTGATTTTGTTTTTATAAATTCCGGGTTCAATGACGTAGAGATAGTCATCTTGATAATATGCTTTGGAATTTTTTTCGACTTTTTGTTTTTCCCAAAGAGCGTTACCTTTGTTGTAAACGGCAACTAAGGAGTCCGCTTGATTAAAAACTTGAGCGTTTTCCACATCTTCCAAAATGTCGAGCTGACTTTTGAGGGCACGGTTTATTTCTTCGCTATTAACAGGAAGATCAACTTGTCCCATTAATTGCTCGCTTATAGTTTTGGCTACGCAACTATATGTTTTTTTGAGATAATCATCGGAGTAATCGCTGTGTATTTTAACGATTGAAATCGAAATTATCAGTGTTGTCAGCAACATAATGGCAAGAAAACTTACCAAAATCTTGTTGCGGATTGAAAGATTTGCAAAAAAATTCATGATATTCCTGTTATTTTTTGATTAATTGTTGTTATTAATTCCATTCATGCACCGGGGCTAATAAACTGCCTTGAATCATTAGACCCGATTTTATGACTGCGTGTCTGTTGTACAAATATTCGACGCCTTGTTCGCCGATTTTGATGTAAAACATACAGCCTTTGGATAGCATATTTTTGTCTGTTGTTATGGTTAAGATTTGTTTTTCTTTTATTTTTTCTGATAGTTTTTCAAAGTTGATGTCGGTGTTGTTACTGATAAAAATAACGTCAGCTTCGGTTATTAGTGTTTCATTTGTAAGTTTTATGGTTTTGATTGTTTTGTCTTCAAATTTTTGGTTTTCAAAATAGTTTTTTATTTTTTCGTATTTGGAATCGTCGTTTTCGGCTACGAGTATGATGAAATCTTCGCTCATTTGCCGATTCCAGGTTGTGAACTCAGCAAATTTGAGCACGATTTCCAGAGCCTTAGTTTGATCCTCGTTTTGTTTGACACCGAGGATGGTCTGAATCCCGATTAATAATATAATTATTTTGTTTAACATGATTAGTCTTTGGGGTTTTCATTTTTGGGTGTATTGGTATTGGCATTTTTCGTATTATCTTTTACGATGCCCAAACGCCCTTCTAAATTCTTAACTTTGTCTTTGAGCGAAGCCTCGATTTTTCTGAATTTAGAGATACGTTTTTCAAGTTCTCTCTTGAAAAATTGTGCGCTTGAAGAGGCTTTATCAAGTTTGCTTTTGTTGTCTACATTCTGTTGTCTTAAATCGGAAATATCTTTGTTGAGTTCTTCAATTTCAATATCTTTCCGTTTAATAGTTTGTTTGAGAACGGTGTTTTCTGTGGCATTGTCTTTTAGTTGTTTTTTCATTTTTTCGAGTTCGGATTCTGTGTTTTGCTGACCGGTAATATCGGTTGCAAGACAGAAAATTCTCTCTATCGCATTTTCTTTGTTGTAAATGGGGACAAACATATTTCTGATTTTTCTGGTTGAGTTGTTTATTTTGAACTCAATATTGTAGGTTTCTGTTTGACCCTGTTTAACGCTGTCCCAAATTTTCTTGAATTCGTCGTATTTAGAAAGCGTTAATTGAAGTATTTCATAAACATTTTTTCTGCGTATATCGTTGACATCAAGAGTATAACGCAATGCAAATTTTCTGTTGGCTTCGAGAGTGTCGCCTTTTGTTGAAAAAATAGCAACCATCATAGATTTGTTCATTGCATTGTTTACCTGTTCGAGTTCGTCGAATTCCATCTGAACCGCATTCAAAAGGTTGTTCAAGGATTCGATTTCGCTCTTGAGCTGGTCTTCTTTTTCCTCCATTTGTTTTGATTGCAAACGGCTCTGTTTGAGAAGGATATTGGTCTGCTCGTTGATTTTTGCGTTTGCGATTGTGGAGGCGATGTTTTCAGAAATTCTTTCAACGAATTGTATTTGATATTCTTGAAAATCTTTGAAAGATGCCAATTCCAAAACTCCGTACAAATAATCGTTGTAAACAAGCGGTACGAAAATTATGGATTTTGGTTTTGCCTGTCCTAAACCCGAACTTATGTCGGTATAGTTTTCTGGAATGTTGTTGAGAATAATCGTGTGTTTTTCCATAGCGCACGCACCAATCATTCCTTCATCGAGTTTGAGGATTTTTTTGTGGAATCTTTCATGTCCGTATGCGAAAACTGCATAGAGTTCAAAACATTCCGTTTTGTTGTCATCCGGCATCGTTGTTCTGATAAACATACCGCCTTGAATAACATTAATATAAGGTACTAATTTGTCAATAACGGCATTGCTGAGTTTTCTGATGTCCGAAACGTTGTTTCTTAAAATATCACTGAAAATAGAGTGTCCTTCGGTTGCCCATTGATTCCGTTTTTCTTCTGCTATACGTTCTTTTTCCTTGCGGTTGTTGGTCAGAAGGTTTTCTTTCATGCCTATGAGCGCATTACCGATTGCATTATTTTTGATTGACTTGTCGTAATCTTTTTCGAGGTTGCCGTCTCTGATGGCGGAGGCAAATTCAGCCGTAACTTTCAAGGATTCGCCCAAACGGTTGATGTTTTCGATAACAAGGGCATATTCTTTTGATACTCTGCTGTGAAATTTTTTCTGTAGGTTTTGCAGTGCATTAAAATCGCCTCTTGAAAGACTTGAAATCAGTTCTCTGATGTAAATCATCGGTTTTGACAAGTGTCTTGATACTATTGTTATAAACGTTATAAAAACGGCCAAGACAATCAAAATAATGATAATCGCTTTGGTAATCGCTTGGTTTTGAGCTTGTCTGACAGCTTTCCAAGGCGTTATGGAAATCATCGTAAAATTATCTTTGTTGCAGGCAAGAGATATTTTTTTGTTGTGAATATAAACCTTTTCGTTGTTGTTTTCAACGAGTTCGTATTCCATATCAACCTGAAGATTTTCGGAAGTTTTTTGCATAATATTGAGTTTTTCTTCCGTAAAACGCAGAATTTCATGGATATTCCGGTTTTGATAATCTTTGTTGCGGCTGTAAAAAATATTTCCCGTGCTATCGGCAATGTAGAATGTATTTTCTGACGGAATTTGTTCGTCAAGAATATTTCTGTGATATTTTTGGTCAATGTCGATTCCGATTATTCCGCTGAATTTACCTTTTGTAAAAATTGGTACGAGGCAGACGATTACGTTAGAGATGTCCGCATCGTTTTTAAGGCTTATGACCTTTGGCGTTAAATCGTGTTTAATGCTTCTGTACAGGTCGTAAACCTCGATTGAAGTGCTTTGAATGTCGTTAGAAATCTCCGGTGTGCCGATATTTTCGTGATGAATGTATTTTGCATACCAGCCGATGGGAAAACCGGGATTTGTATTGACCAACAAACTATCGGAATTGTCAAAAATATACGGTTCCGAAATTATGAAAACGGCTTTGACCGTCGGGTCGGTTTCCAAAAATTTCAGAAACATTTTTTGCGTAATTTTTTTTGCTCCGAATCCGAACTGAGTGGTTTGTTCCGAAATATTTTCAGCCTCGGTTTGGAGTTTTATAATCGTCTTATTGAGCAAAAACTCAAATTTTTCGACGTATTTGTCATTGACGATATTGGTATTAAGCTTGTTATAATCGGTAATTCTTGACAAAAGTATTCTGTCTTGGACAACCATTATGGCTACGGAAAGGAACACTGCTCCTACTACCGCGCTGAAAACGGCTTTCCATCTTACCGTATTTAACTTATGTATTTTGTTGTCCTCCATATTTATCTTCTCTTGCTCACTAATTTCTTTTCGACTTCAAGTTTTTCTTCTTTAAGTCTTGCGTTTTCTTTTTTGAGTTTATCGACCTCTTCCTGTAAAACTTTCATCGCCTCAGTTTTTTGTGCGACCTCGTTTTTGGATTTGTGCAGACGTTTTGTATAATCGTCAAGCCTTTTGCCTTTTTCTTTAAGCTTATAAAGGTTTTTGGTATTGACTTTTACGTATGAAATCGTACTTGCAATATCCTCAGAAAGTCTTTCCAAAAATTTGATTCTGTGCGGTTCAAATTTTTCGGTTTTGCATAATTCTATTACGCCGAAAATTTCTTCGTTCAACATCAGCGGAATTACAATTAAATTGCCCGGAGCGGTGTTGCCGAAACCCGAACCTATTTTAACGTAATTCTTTGGAATATCGTCAATTATCTGCATTGTTTTTTCAACGGCGCACGTTCCGACAATTCCCTCGTAAAGATTGATTCTTTTCTGAATGAATTTTTTTCTGTCGGCAGCGTAAGTGGCTTTCATTTCAAGATAAGGTTCTTCGCCTTCCTCGTCAATGTAAATATAAATTGCGCCGTAATTGGCCTCCATGTAATGAATCAAATTGCGGATTGTCTCGTTGCACAGAGCGTCCAAATTGCTGTTGTTTTTTCTTAAAATGTTACCGAATTCGGCAAGACCGATGTTAATTTTATCTTGAATTTCATCTTCGCGTCTGCGTTTTTTTTGTTCTTCTTCTTCTTTTTCAAGGTTTTTCTTCATGTTAATCAGCGAATTGCCGAGTTCGTCATTTTCCGAAAGAAGTTTAAAACCTTTGTCTTTTTTGCCGTTTCCGATGTCTTCGGTGAAAATTTGTTTTTCTTTGAGGTTTTCCACAAATTCTTTCAATCGGATACTCATAACATCCATTTCGTTGGTGCTTGTTTCATCAATTTCAGGTTTTACGAGTTCACCTTTGAGAAGTCTTTGAAGGTAAACGTTCATTTTATTAATCGGAGTATTAACCGACCAAAACAAAATCAAGAAAAACGAGATACCGAGTATTATTACAACAGCTTGAGAGATAATAATTTGGAGAATTGTTCCCGAGTGAATTTTATCCCTGATAATATCAGCCTCCACCATTAGTTCTTCCAAATTTACGCTCATCGTTTTGATTTGAGCATTGGCAGTGCCCTTGTAACCTTCGTAAGAGTCCAAGCCCATAAGCAATTGTTTGGAAAACAACAAGTTAAATGTCATTTTGTATTCCGACAATTGATCCATAAGTTTTTGTATCTGATAGCGTATCAGAATGTTAGGACTATTAACGCTTTTGAGGTTGTTGTTAATACTTTCTATCTGTTTGTTGAACTTTTTGTAATTTTCGATTTTGTTGGTGTTAATAAATTCAGCCTCGTATTTTTCAGCCTCTTCAAACATCTTGTTGATACCGGCAAGAGTGAATTGAAAAATAGTTTTTTCAACGGTTTTTCTGTTGGCGGCGAGTCTTCCGCCATCTTGTGTCAAAGCGTTGATTTCATTTTCTATTTTTCCTATGTCGCTGATTTTTATTTTGTATGTTTCAAATTCTTCTTTGAGGATTTTTATTGATTGAAGAATTTTTCTGTTATCTGAAAGTTTGTTTTCTTCTAATGATTTGATACCTTCCTCAATACTTGTGCAAATTATACCGATTCCGTTTAACAGGGAGTCTTCTTTTTCCTTGTCTTTTTTGCCGGAATACGAATTAAACAATTCGTACTGAGTGTTGCGTAATTCTGAAATGTCGTTTTTGAGCTTTATTTCTTTTGCGTAACTATTTTCAACCGAGTTGTAGCGGTTAATCAGATACAAAAAAGACAGACCCGTAAATACCGCATATACGGCAAAACAGATCAGCATTATTCTGAATTTCAGTTTGACGGATATTTTCTCCGGTGTCTTCATTTTTCCTTTAAATTATCTGCCGTTGTCTTAACAATTCTGTTATCAAATTTATTGCCGTTTTTTTGTTTTTTTGCAAAAACTTCTAACACAATTACAGCATTTTAGAGTTTTCAAATTTAATTTTTTTTTTACAAATCTAAAAAATAAATTGCAATTTTAATTGATTTTTTTTGTAATTCGTTGGTTGTTAGTATGATATGTAAGAAATATTTTTGTTTAAAATTTTGTTTAAAACGCTGATTTTTAGAAAAATTAGTATAAATTTGCAGTCGTAAACCCAAACCCTCGTGAAATTTTTTTTAGTTTCAAAAAACACTTTACTAATATTAAATGAGTGTTGCATAGAAAAAAATTAACGTCGGTCAAAAAAAAATCAATAATGTATAGCAGCGATTTAATTAACAAATTTAAAACTTTTCAAACACCTTTTTATTATTACGATTTAGGCTTGTTGCGCCTTACTCTTGAAACTTTAAAAAAAGAGGCTGATAAATATGGTTATAATATTCATTATGCTGTCAAGGCCAATGCCAATGAAAAAATTATGCGTCTTATAAGTTCCTATGGTTTTGGAGCTGATTGTGTTAGCGGAAACGAGGTTTTGAAAGCCTACGAATGTGGTTTTGAACCTTCAAAAATAGTTTTTGCGGGAGTCGGCAAAAGTGACGGCGAGATAATTTCGGCTTTGAAATGCGGTATTTTCTGTTTTAACTGTGAGTCGGTTCAAGAAATCGAAGTGATTAATTCCTTGGCTTTGTCGCTTGGCAAGACAGCGCAAATAGCTTTGAGGCTTAATCCGGGTATTGACGCTCACACCAATCAAAAAATCAATACTGGCTTGGCTGACAGTAAGTTTGGTATAGATTTTAATCTTTTGGAGGATACTATCAAAGAGATTTCTGATTTCAAAAATATAAAACTAATCGGACTTCATTATCATATAGGTTCACAAATACTTGATTTTGAGCCTTTTAAACTGCTTTGTGAGCGTAGCAACGAGATGCAGGAAAAACTTCTTGCTTTGGGATATGAGTTGCCGGAGATTAATTTAGGCGGCGGTTTAGGTGTTGATTATTACAACCCGGAAGAAAATCCCGTACCCGAATTTCAAAAATTGTTCTCGCTCATAAATCAAAATTTGAAAGTGCGTAAGGGGCAGAGAGTTCATTTTGAATTAGGACGCTCGGTAGTTGCGCAATGCGGTAAACTCATTTCAAAGGTTTTGTACATTAAGCCAGCAAGGGAAACTAATTTTGCGATTTTGGACGCTGGTTTTACCGACCTTATCCGTCCCGCATTGTACGGTGCATATCACAAAATTGAGAATCTGACTTCGCAATCATCAGAGACAAAAATTTATGATGTTGTGGGTCCTATTTGCGAATCAACAGACGTTTTTGTGAAACATTTGGAATTGAAAGGGACTTCAAGAGGTGATTTATTATCGTTCTCTTCGGCAGGTGCGTATGGGGAAATTATGGCATCACAGTATAATTTGAGAAAATTGCCGAATGTTTATTATTCTGATAATGAATAGTTTAATATAAGATAGTGATTTTTTGCTAAAAAAACTTAAAAGATTTGAAAAAAAATTTTTTGTTGATTGAAAAGATTATTATCTTTGTGCGATTATTAAAGAATAAAAATAAGAGTTTAATCATAAAGTCCTAACTTAAAAAAAATATGAAAAACAAGCTTTTATCATTATCGTTGGTTTTGATGACTGCGGTCGGGGTGCTCTCTTCTGAAAGTGTTTTGGCGCAGGACAAGACGGTAATAAATGATGCGGAAGTTGCTTTTAATAGCAATGATTGGGCTACGGCGGTTAAAAATTATAAACAATTAACAGAGAGTAAGCCGGAAAATCCTTATTATCATTCACAATTAGGATATTGTTATTTGCAAATCGGCAAAAAAGACTTGGCTGTTCAGGAATTAAAAAAGGCTGAAAGTTTATATACTGGCAAGCAGAAGGCTAAAAAGCCTATTGCTCAGACCTCGCAATTGTATTTAGCAAGTGCGTTGAGACAGTCAGACAATGTGAATGAGGCTCTTAATGTACTTAATCCTTTGAAAGAGAATGTTAAGAAAAAGGATTTGAAGGCGAAAGTTCAACAAGAGATTGAGCTTTGTAATTATTCAGTAGAGTCCAAAGCTAATCCTAAGGATTGGGTTGCGCTCAATTTAGGTGCTTTTGTAAACGGTAGTGAGGCTAACAATTCGCCTGTTGTTACTAAATCTGGTAACGAGTTGTATTATACTTCACGTAAAAAAATAGAAGGACATGAGATGGAGGATGATAATGCGTATGATGAAAATATTTTCAAATGTACGCGTGATAATACAACGGGCACATTTGTAGATCCTCAACCTCTTAATTCTAACATTAATTTGGTAGGCACGCATATTTCGGTTCTTAGCATCTCTAATGACGGCAACGAAATGTACATTTATAATGATGAGATGAACGGAACGATTATGGTATCGAAGAAACAGGGCAATTCTTGGGGTGAACCCGTAGAGTTAAACTCTAATATCAATACTAATTACCGTGAAACTCACGCAGATATTTCTAAAGACGGTTCTAAATTGTATTTTACGAGCAATCGCCCTGGCGGTTACGGTGGTTTAGACCTTTATGTTTCGGAGCGTGTAGATGGCGAGTGGGGTCCTGCTGTAAATTTGGGAAGTGTTATCAATACTGATCAAGACGAGGAAGGAGCTTATATTGCTGATGACGGTACATTGTATTTCAGTTCAAAAGGTCATAAAGGTATGGGCGGTTACGATATGTTTAAATCTACCGGCGATTTAACAAATTGGTCAGAGCCTGAGAATTTAGGCTATCCCGTTAATACTTGTGCTGATGAGGTTTTTATGAGCAGAACTTCTGACGGAAAGATTTATTTCTCTTCAACAAGAGCTAACGGTATGGGTGCTTCAGACCTTTATGTTTTCGGCCCGAGTGCTTTGATGAAAACGGATGCTACTATTCTTAACGCAAAAGTTGAGGATTGTTCAAAAGAGTATTATAAAGGTCTTATAAAAGTTCGTGACAATAGTACCGGAGAGGATTTTGAATATAATCCCGATAATATAACTGGTGAATATAAAATCAATACTTACCGCGGACACAATTATACATTGACCGCTTATAAAAATGGTAGTGAGGTTTTCTCTGAAATTTTTGATGTTGCCTTTGATGCTTCCCCAGAGCAAGATTACAAGACAGTGAAACTTGATCCGGGAGTTGAATGTCCTCAAGAGATTTTTGTATCAGGCGATCAAAATGCTCCTAATGGAGATGAATCAAAATATGATTACACAATTGAGATTCATGACATCTATTTCGACTTTGCCGATGATAAGATGATTATTTCTTCGGATGAAGATTTGGATAAATTGGCAGATTACTTGAACGAAAACACAACTGCTAAAATTCAGATAATCGGTTATTGCGATTCAGAGGGTCCAGCATTTTTCAATTACGGACTCGGACTCAAGAGAGCAAATGCTGCCGTTGATTATTTGAAGGGGAAAAAAGTTAATGTTGCTTCTCAAGTTGAAGCTGCATCATGTGGTGAAGAAAATCCGATGGCATACAATTTCTATAACGGTGCTATTGATAAAGAGGCAACAAAATTCAATAGACGTTTGGAATTTGAAGTTATGAAACAAGGAGCGAAAACTTTGTTGATACGTCCTATTCAGTCAGTTCCTAACAGATTGAAGAATCCGAATTATAAAGGTTCAGGTTACAAGAAACAAGCAGGTTATCCTGAAACTAAAATTTAGTATTTGATTTGTAATTTTAATAACATCTGATGTTTCGGAAATTTGCGAAAGTTATATTACCATTGTCTTTGCCACAATTGTTTACTTATGCAATTCCCGAAACATTTCAAAATCTTTGCTTTGTAGGAAGTCGTGTCGTTGTACCCTTCGGTAAAAGCAAATTATATTCGGCTGTCGTTTATTCTGTAGATGATACTGCCGAAGGTGATTTTGAGATAAAGGAAATCATAGAAGTTTTAGATTCCAAACCTATAATAAATGCAATCCAACTCAAGTTTTGGGATTGGATTGCTTCTTATTATATGTGTGCGGTAGGCGAGGTTTATCGTGCCGCTGTGCCGGCGATGTTGAAATTGGAATCGCAAACATTACTTTTTAGAACTGCTAAACCTTTGGATTTCAACGAGTTGAAACCAAAAGAGGTTCAGCTTTTGGGTGCTTTTACTCCGAGTTTAACGGAGTTAGAACTCTCAAAAGTGGGAAAATATACGGGGTTAAAAAACAATATTTCTTTAGTAAAAAATCTTATTTTTAACGGTTATCTTGTTGCCGATAAAGTTATTCAAGATAAATTCCGTCCTAAAACTGAAAAATTTTTATCACTTAACAAAAATCTGTTCCATTCTGAAAAACAGATAATTACGCTTTTGGATGAATTGTCTAAGAGAGCTCCGAAACAAGCGGAAATTTTGTATTGTTATTTTTCTGAATCTGGTTTTCAAGCTGAGGATTCTAAAATCATTTCATTTGGAGAAATTGATAAGAAAAGATTTTCTGATTCTAAATTTTCGTCGTCATCTCTTAACTCTTTGATTGATAAGCAAATACTTTTGGAAGAAGAACGTGAAGTCAGTCGTCTTTCCATGTACGAGGGAGATTTGGAACTTTATCACGAACTTACTGAAAATCAGCAAAATGCGTTAGAAAAAATTGAAAGCGGTTTTTTAGAAAAAAATGCCGCTTTGCTTTTCGGAGTTACCGGCAGCGGCAAAACCGAAATTTATATCCGACTTATCGACAAATATCTTTCTCAAGGCAAACAAGTGCTTTACCTTTTGCCGGAAATTGTACTTACTTCTCAGATTATCAGACGGTTGCAAAAAGTTTTCGGTTCCAAAGTCGGAATTTACCATTCTAAAATTTCGGATTATGAACGTTCCGAAATTTGGCAAAATCTTGTTGATAAGGATAATCCTTCATCTTACAAACTTATTGTCGGGGTTAGGTCTTCTATCTTTTTGCCTTTCAGCGATTTAGGGCTTATAATAGTGGACGAGGAACATGAAAGTTCTTACAAACAGGCCGATCCTCAGCCCAGATATAATGCACGGGATTGCGCTTTGGTTTTAGCGTGTTTTCATTCCGCTAAAGTGCTTTTAGGCTCGGCAACGCCTTCTTTTGAAACTTATTTCAACGCTACGACAGGAAAGTACTCTTTGGTTGAATTGTCTTCTCGTTATGCTGATTTCAAACTCCCTGAAATTGAAATTGTTAACACACGGACTGCTCAAAAAAGGGGACAGATGAAGTCCTTGTTTTATGACGGTCTGATTAAAAGAATCGAAAAAAATATCGCTGAAAAAAAGCAAACTATACTTTACCGTAACAGACGCGGATTTTCTCCTTACGTGGAATGTTCCTCTTGCGGTTGGATTCCTGTTTGCGAGAATTGCGACGTTACTTTGACTTATCATAAACGTGAAAACCGTCTTGTTTGTCATCATTGCGGTTATGTTACCGATATGCCGAAAAAATGTTCGGCTTGCAATGATAGTGTTCTGATTACCAAGGGGTTCGGAACCGAAAAAGTCGAAGATGAAATTAAAATTTTTTTTCCTGAGGCAAAAATTTCGCGTCTTGATGCCGATATTACAACCTCAAGGTCAAAGTTTGAACAAGTGATTTACGATTTTGAAAACGGCTCAACTGACATTTTGACAGGTACGCAAATGATTTCAAAAGGATTTGATTTTAAGCGGCTTACGCTTTGCGGCATACTTGATGCTGATACGATGTTGTTTTTCCCGGATTTCAGGGCTGAAGAAAAAACTTTTCAGCAACTGACTCAAGTTAGCGGCAGGGTAGGGCGGCATCTTGAGGGCGGACGGGTCGTAATCCAAACCTCAAATCCTGAAAATGAGATTTTTAAAGATGTCGTAAGTCATAATTACAAAAATATGTATGCAAGGCTGATTGCAGAGAGAAACCGTTTCGCATATCCGCCTTACACTCGTTTGATAAAAATTCAGATTAAACACAAGGACGAGGCAGAAATGAGCCGGTGCGCCATGATGTTGGCTTCTAATTTGAGGAAAGTTTTTTCTTCAGGAGTTATGGGACCGGAATTTCCGCTCGTTTCGCGGATTCAAAACCTTTATATTAAAGAAATTATGTTGAAAATCAGTAGAAAACATTACGGTCAGCAAGCTAAAAAAATAATTCTTGACGCCGTTAATTATACAAAGTCCATGGCTTTGAAAGCGGGATTGATAATCAGCATTAATGTTGATCCGCTTTAGAAAAATAACGTTTAATTTATATTAATTTTCAAAGAAATTTTTATTTTTGCGCAGTATAAATTGATAAAAATTCATCAAAAATGAGATTATCTTCAAGAATTAACAGAGTTGCTGAATCGCAAACTCTTGCAATGAGTCAAAAAAGTGCCGAACTCAAGGAGAAAGGCGTTGACGTAGTAAACCTGACTGTCGGTCAGCCGGACTTTTTTACACCGGATAATGTAAAACAAGCTGCTAAAAAGGCTATCGACGAGAACTTTTCTTTTTATAGCCCCGTTCCTGGTTATAAAGATTTGATAAAAGCTGTTCAAGCTAAATTCAAGCGTGAAAACAATCTTGATTATGCTGAAAATCAAATCGTTGTTTCAACAGGTGCTAAACAATGTCTTGCTAACGTTTTTCAAGTTCTTTTTCAGGAAGGTGATGAAGTGATAATTCCGACTCCTTATTGGGTTTCGTACATCGAATTAGCACATCTTTGCAATGCAACTCCAATAATAATTGAAGGAAAGGCTGAAAATTATTATAAAATTACGCCTGAGCAATTGGAAAATGCTATTACTGACAAGACTCACGGTTTCGTTCTTAACGACCCCTCAAACCCTTCAGGAAGCATTTACACAAAAGAGGAGCTTAAAGCTCTTGCTGATGTTTTGGCAAAACATCCTGAAATTGCTATTATTTCGGATGAAATTTACGAACATTTGACTTACGACGGAAAACACGAAACGATTGCTCAGTTTGAAGGCGTTAAAAATCAGACTATTGTAATTAACGGTCTTTCAAAAGCTTACGCTATGACCGGCTGGAGAATCGGTTATATGGCCTCTACTCCCGAAATTGCAAAAGCTGTTAAAAAACTTCAAGGTCAAACCACATCTGGTACGTGTTCTATCGCTCAAAGAGCTGCTATTGAGGCTCTTAACGGCGATCAGTCGATTATCGCCTCTAACAACGAAATCCTTTTGAAACGCCGTGATATGATGGTTGAAGGCTTGCGTAGTCTTCCGGGCGTAAAACTCAATGTTCCGCCTGCTACTTTTTATTGTTTTGCGGATTTCAGCTCTTATATCGGAAAAAGTTTTAATGGCAAAAAAATCGAAAATTCGTTTGAATTGGCAGATTTCCTTTTGAACGAGGCTCACGTTGCTACCGTTGCCGGTGGTGCTTTCGGTGTAGATTCTTGTATTAGAATGAGTTATGTTGTCGGTTTTGACAGAATTGAAGAAGCATTCAAGCGCCTTAGAAAAACATTGGCATTGTTGAAATAGTTAGAAAAATAAGTTTTTAGAAAAAACTTATTTTAAAAAAAAGGAATTTTCCGAAACAAAACTTTTTCGGAAAATTCCTTTTCTTTTTTTAGTTCATGATTACTACGCCGCCGTTGCAGGGGATAGTGATTGTAAGTTGCTGTTTTTTCGAGGTTTTAACTTCTTTCAGCGAGCCGTTGAGTTTAGCATCGTCGCTGTAAAGTTTTACCGTAGTTTCGGCTTTTAACATCGGCAAATCAATCGTTTTTACTAACGTTTCTTTTTCGGCATTAACACCGGCAATATACCATTTATCACCGCTGCGACGAGCCAAAATAATGTATTTGCCAGGATAACCGTCGATAAATTTAATTTCGTCCCAAACTGTGGGAACTTTTTTCATAAAGTCTATTGCCCAAGAGGGCGCATCGGTTAAATTGTTGGGAGCAAGTGCAAAATGCTGAACTGCACTCTGAAACAAAACTGCCGTTGAAAGTGCAAAAACATCTGATGTCATACGTTTTGTTCCGTGCTGATTGTCAGAGCTGTAAAACTTATTCAAAGTGCTTCCGCCGAAGTCCATTGAGCCGACCGTGTTGCGGATAAAAGGATGGATTGTGGCATTTTGGGCTTCGTTATCGCAAGAGCCTTGTCCGAAATGTAAGTTTTCTGACGCCAAAACAGCCTCTGAAGCCGCATAGTTAGGATACATTTTTTCCCAACCTCTGGGCAGTGTGCAACCGTGGAAAATTACCAACAAACCGAAATCGTTGGCATCCGACAAAATGTCTTGATAAAGTTGCATCATGTTTTGTTTGTCGCCGCCGAAAAAGTCTACTTTGATGCCGCGGATACCTGTTTCCTGAAGCCATTTCATCTCTTTTCTGCGGTTAAGAGAATTGTTCATTTTGTCAATCGGAGTTTGAAAAGCATCATTCCAACTTCCATTAGAATTGTACCATAAAAACAATCCTACGCCTTTTTCTCTTCCGTAATCAGCAAGTTCGCGGATTTTGTCATAACCGATTTGTTTGTCCCAAAATGCGTCAATCAAAACGCTTTGGTAACCCATTGCTGCGGAAAAATCAATGTAACGTTTCTGCTCGTCATAATTGCAGCTGCCGTCCATACCGATAATCAAACTCCATGAACCTTTACCGTAGGTGTAATCTCTTGAGGCTCTGTATTTTTGCTCCGTTAAATCAAATGCAACTGTGGTTTCAACGATATTTTTTAAGGTTTTGCCCAAAGTGATTGTGCGCCAAGGTGTTTCGCCGGGCAGCGACATTGCGGGCGTTATAGAACCGATACCGTTACATTCTCCTTGCTGGGGAAAACCGATTTTGTAATCGGCATTTGATTTGTTAAGAAGTCTGCAACCTACATAGCCGCCGTCAGTGCCGGTTTCGCTGATTAAAATCCACCCGTCAGAGGCGTTTTTGAAAAGGCACGGGAAAGTGTAACCTTCGCCCCAACCGTTTTTGCCGGTGGCCTCGTCCAAACTGTAAGGAGTTTCGTAACTCGGTGAAGTTCTGGCAAATCCCCCCATCGGTTTTGACTGTGGGCAGAGAAATGTTGTGGCAGATTCCAAAAGAGAAAAACCGCTTAATTCTTCCTCTACAACGCAAACTCTTGTTTCGCCTTGAGGTAAAATTCTGTATCTGAAGGCAACGTCTTTGTCAGAAACAGAAAAAATTACTTCCATAACTTTTTTACCGTCTTGTTCAAACGGTATTACGGCTGTTGTCGCATTGAAATTAACGAGACTTTGTTTTATGTTTTTGAGTCGGTATTCTTTTGAGGTTTTAGAGATTTCCGGTGTTAATGTTTTGAGATTTTGCGAAAAATCGCCGATATTGGTTTTTATTCCTAAAGGCGAATTTTTGATAAAAATCTTGTTCTCTAAAAGAACTTTGTACGACGGTTTTCCGTTTTCATTTTCTACGATAACGGTGATTTTACCGTCAGGGCTTGTAATCTTGATTCCGTCAGCTTTAGCATAAAGTGCAAGGAAAAGCACGGCAATCATTAAAACTATTTTTTTCATATATATAACTGTTTTTAATTGTGTTTTTAACACTGCAAATTTAACCTAAAAAATTGAATTTGAAAAAAAATATGGATAAATACGTTTATTTTGTTTTTGGCATAATTTTTATAGTATTATTAACAAAATACAAACTAAAGATGGGCGAAAAACTGACAAAATTTAAAAGTAGGTTTATGAATATCCTACTGTGGTCTATTATCTCTGCGGCCTTTATCGGACCGGGTACAGTTACGACTGCAACCAAAGCGGGTGCTGATTTTCAGTTCCAGCTGTTGTGGGCGTTGGTTTTTGCTACGATTGCCTGTCTTGTTTTGCAGGAGGCGAGTGCGAGGGCTGCTATTTATTCCAAAATGAATTTAGGTCAGGCGATAAAATTTCATTTTCAAGGCAGCCGCGGTCAAATTCCTGTTTTGGTTTTGATAGTTGGAGCCATAATTCTCGGTTGTACGGCCTATGAGGCTGGCAATATTCTTGGAGCCGCCGAAGGTCTTGCTCTTATTTTTCCCGGATTAGGTAAACGATTGATTATTACAACTATAGCCCTTGTTGTGGGCGTCGCCTTGAGTTTGAAATCTCTGCGTTCAACGGCTAATTTTATGGGTATTTTCGTTTTTATAATGGGAATTACTTTTATAACGACGGCTTTTTTGGCAGACCCGCCGATAGGGGAGTTAGCTCACGGATTATTTGTTCCAAGTTTTCCTGAGGTACCGGAAGCGGGACTTTTGGTTTTGGGATTAGTTGGTACGACGGTTGTTCCGTATGATTTATTTTTGGGCTCTAACGTTGTTCAAAAGGATACGACGGTAAGAGATATGCGTGTTGGAATCGGCGTTTCAGTGATTTTGGGCGGTATAATTTCGATGGCTATTTTGGTTGTAGGAACTCAAATGACAAGAGGTTTAACGCCGGAAGTCGTTGAAAACATGGACTTTTCATATTTACTTTTAACACAGACTTTAGCAAAACAAATTGGTCAGTGGGCGGGTTATATTTTTGGTTTCGGAATGTTTGCCGCCGGTTTTACGAGTGCCATTACCTCTTCGCTTGTTTCGACTTTGACGGCAAGAAGCATTTTTGGAAGGAAAAAATCGGACGGAACTCCTGAAAACGAAAATTCTTTTCAGTGGATTGCTTATATGGTTTTGGCTGTCGGTGTGGTTTTGGGATTTTTGCAAGTAAAACCTGTGCCGGCAATCGTGGCTGCTCAAGCTTTCAACGGTTTGATTTTGCCCTTTATTTGCGTCTTTTTGTTTACGGTTATCAACAATGCCAAAGTAATGGGAATCGAACATTTGAACGGTAAATTTTCTAATGTTATGATGATAATCGTTACTTGGGTTACTCTTATTTTAGGTATTAAAAAGCTTGTTGATTCGGTTTCTATGGCATTAAATCTTGAAATCGCAAGTCCTGATTTGCTGTTTATTTGGTCGAGTATCGTGGCTCTTGTTATAACAGTGATAATTTCGGTTTGTATTTACAAAAAACGCATAAAATCCATCGAGGAAATGCGTCAATTAGCCAAAGTGTTATAAAAAAGATTTAAGAAAAAAAACGGGAGATTTCGCTTTTTTTTAAGAGTCTAATTCGTCCTCGTCGTTGTATTCAACGGGTATCATTTCGATGTTAATGTTTAGAATTTCGCTGATTACCTCACCGAATTCTTCCATTTCTTCGTCTTCTTCGGCATAATACCATTTGAGATGAACTTGTGCACGGGGATTAATTTTTTCCAATTTTTGAACGATGCCCAAAAATATTTTTGAAGTCGTGGTATTAAAATAAGTCATTTTGAAACTGAAGACCGTTTTTTCTAACGGGTCTTCAATATAATTTTTGATCCATTCAATAATAGGGTCGTAAAATTTAACTGCATCTTCTGGAATTGATTTTCCTGAAATTTCAAAAATACCGTTTTCTCTGTCTAATTTTACATTAGGAATATATTCTGTGCCGGCGATATACATCGGCTCAGGATATTGCGAAATGATGACGGGAGATTTTTTTATGGAATATCTTGTGCTGATAACGTTGTCGTAATCCTCTTTCGTTAAATTTTTCCCGCAGAAACTGCATTTTTCGTCTTCGATGCTTATAATATTGCCGCAGTTTAAGCATGAGGGCGCATAAATCCTATTGCCGCATTTAGGACAGCAGATAGTTCCTTGAGGGATACTTTCGCCGCAAATGTTGCACACATTAGATTTTATTTCTTTGTTAGTCAGTTGTTTTCCGCAATTCAAACAAAAATTGCCGCTTTCATATTCAATATTGCAATTGACACAAATTTTCATGCTTATTTATCGTATTATTTCAAAGTGCAATTTTAAACAAAAAGATTTAAAAAAACAATAAAAAATAGTTTTTTTTTGAATAATTTTTTGTTGATATTTGTTTTTTACTTTTGTTATTATTAGCAAAAAAATTAATTTTGTGAACTAAAAAAGCGTATTATGAAGAAAGTATTACTATTAATTTTGATATTAACATTAAGTATTTCAGTGTTTTCACAAAATGACGGAGATGTTGAAATATTTTATGAGGATTCAGGGGATAGCACACAGATAAAACTTTCTGACGAGGATTATGGTGAGGTTCATAAATTTTCAGAAACTAATCCTTTGAAAGAACTTTTTTCGCCGCTGCTTTCCAAAGGCTGGAGGGCTTTCGGCGGATTCGGATTTTATTCTGCTCAAGACCGTTATAACTGCGATATTTTTGAAGTTTATATGTCTTTGGGTTGGCAGTTCAATCCTTATTTGTATTTAGGTTTGGGATTTTCGGAGGAGTTGTATTTTGACCATTGGTATTATGGTCAATATGCCTCTCAAAGTACGGCGGCTATTGTTTTGCCTTTGTATTCAAATTTTCGTTATGATGTTTTGAACAAAAAAGTTACGCCGTTTTTGGATTTCGGACTCGGATATGCGGCAACCGACGATAGGAACAATAGTTATTCGGGACTTTATTGTGCCGCAAACCTTGGATTGAGAATTTTCAGAGCTAACGTTTCTTTCGGTTATAATGCCGTAAAATTAGACCGTCCATGGCATTTTTTGGAATTTGAAAACGGAGGTTATAATTATAAGGAAGTAAAATGGCAGGGTGCATATTCTGTAAGGATTGCAGTTGATTTTGGAGGCACGTTTTAATAAAAGTTGAAATTTCATTGTTTTTATTGTTACTGCCGTTTTTTTGTATTAATTTTGCAATTGTATTTTACAAAAATCTTATAGTTAATTAAAAATGAAAAAAATTAATTTAGTATTAATCAGTTTACTTTTATCAGCCTGTAATATGAGCGAAAAACAAACGTCATCACAGTTTTCGGGTATTGACAAAAGCAATATGGACTTTTCAGTAAAACCCGGTGAGGATTTTTATCGTTATGTTAATGGTAAATGGTTGGAGGCCAATCCTATAAGTCCTGAAATGAGCCGTAATTCTCAATTTGAGAAACTCGATCTTGATAATCTTGACCGTCAAAGGAAAATTATCGAAGAGCTTGTTGAAAGCGGTGATAAAAACAATTCTGACGGCAAAAAAATAGCTGCGATTTATACACAATATATGGATTCTACGGCGAGGAATTCAAACGGTGTAAACCCTGTAAAACCTTATCTTGAGAGGGTTAATGGTATAAAAGATAAAGAAACTTTGGTGGAGGTTCTTTCAGAGCTTCAGGGCTACGGTATCAGCGGATTGCTTTTTGATTATGGTGTCGGTTCCGATATTAAAGATTCGCAAAAAAACATCGTGGAACTTTGGCAAGGTGGTCTTTCGCTTCCGAGCAAAACTTATTACGAAAGTAAAGATTCGGCTACTGTTGAAATCGTTAATGCTTACAAAAACTATATGACGAGGCTTTTTGTTCTTGCCGGTTATGACGAAAAAACTTCTCAAAACAAGACAAAAGCCGTTTATGAAATTGAGGAAAAAATCGCTAAAGTAAATCATACAAAAGTTGAGTTGAGAGATGTCAGCGCAAATTATAACAAAATGACTTACAGCGATTTGAAGAAAAATTTCAACAAAATCAATTGGGACAAATTTTTCAAAGGTTTGGGATTTCCGGATTTTGAGGAACTTTCAGTGGGACAAATCGACGTTATCCACAATATCGAAAAAATTATTGAAACCGAAAAAATCGAAAACTTGAAATCATATTTTGAGTTTAAGGTTTTGAATTCTTCGGCAAATTATTTGGACGATAATTTCAGCAATACGAGCCACGAGTTTCAGAAAGTTTTGTCTGGCGTTCAAGAGCAGAAACCGAGATGGAAACGTGCAATCAACGTTGTTAATGATGCAATGGGAATGGCTATCGGAAAGATTTACGCAGAAAAATATTTCCCTGCATCTTCAAAACAATCGGTTATCGACATGGTTCACAACCTTCAGAAATCATTGGCTGAGGAAATTCAAAATTCTACTTGGATGGGCGATTCCACAAAGGCTCAAGCTCTTGATAAGTTGAGTAATTTCTACATCAAAATCGGTTATCCTGACAAATGGCAAGACTATTCGGATTTAACCATCGACGAGTCTAAAACATTGTTGGATAATGTTTTAGCATCACGCAAATTTGCAACGGATTATATGATTAAAACCCGTGTTAATAAACCCGTTGATAAGGACGAATGGCACATGACACCTCAAACCGTTAATGCTTATTATAATCCTACGACCAACGAAATTACTTTTCCAGCCGGTATTTTGCAGCCTCCTTTTTATAATTCACAGGCTGACGAGGCAGTTAATTACGGCGGTATAGGTTGCGTTATCGGACACGAAATGACTCACGGTTTTGACGATCAGGGCTGTCAGTTCGACAAATTCGGAAATCAGAAAAACTGGTGGACGGAAAGCGACAAAAAAGAATTTGATTCAAGGGCTAAAGTTATAATTGATTATTTCAATACTTTGGAAGGTTTGCCGGGCGAGCACATCGACGGAGCTCTTACCGTCGGCGAAAACATTGCTGATAACGGAGGTATTAAAATTTCGTTTTTAGCCTTGAAAAACGTTATGAAAAACAAAGACTTAGGTGTTAAAGACGGATTTACTCCCGAACAAAGATTTTTCCTCTCTTATGCCTTTATTTGGGCAGGAAACATTAGGGAGCAAGCCGCACGTTTAAGACTTAAAACCGATCCTCATTCACCGATTAAAGCGCGTGTTAATGGTCAGTTACCTCAACTTCAGTTTTGGTACGATGCTTTTGACATCAAGGAAGATTCTCCGATGTTTATTCCTAAAGAAAAAAGGGTGAATATTTGGTAAGATAATTTTTTTAGAGTTTTTTTCTGAAGAATTCGTTTCAATTTTAAAGTAAAGTTAAAACGGATTCTTCTTTTTTTTTAACATATATTTTTTAAATTTGCATAATATTAATTAATTTTAGGTTTATTATGAAGAAAAAAAGTTTGTTTTTTGTCGTTTTTTTTGCGGCGTGTGCATGGTTTGCCGGTTGCAAGGACGACGATTATAGTTTAAAAGACATTAATACTGATAATGTAGTTATCACGCCTTCAATTCAAGGTCCTATAACAAAATGTCATCTTAATATTACTGATATTTTTACGTATGAGGAGATTAAGGGACAATTTATCGCATCGGACGGGGTTCGTTACAAATTCAGCGAAAAGGTTTTGGATACAATAAAATTTCCTCTTCATTTAGCATCACAAGCAGAGGAGACTGTTGATGGTGTTCAAACGGGACATGTTGTAAAATCAAGTTTTCAGTACAATCAGGTTGTTGAGGATTTTACGCCTTCAAAATATTTTGAAGAAGGGGGCTTGGTGGATTCTTTGGGTAAATTGAAATTATCAATTACCATTACCAAGAGTATGCCTTTTGCTACTAACATCGAATTCCGTTTGACTCAAGAGGATACGGCAATCGTAGTTCCTACCAAAAACGAAACTCTCAAAATGAGGCTTTCTGCTGACGAAAAACAGAAAAAACATGATGTTATTTTGACTTATGCGGATACAAAGGATTTACTTTTGACCAAAAAGCTTAAAATTCACATGGACGTTGTTCCAGAGTCTCAAACTTTTGAAATCAAATCAAAAGAGGATTCAATTGCTTTTGATGTTAAAACTTTTATAAGCGGAAGATTTTTGATTAAAGAATTAGATAATAAATAGAAAAAAATATGAAAAAAACGATATTAAAATCCTTTACAACGCTTTTAACGGCAGTTTTGATGACTGCGGTAAGTGTTCAGGCGCAGATTTCGACGACGTTGTTTTTCGACAAAAACAATTATCGTAATCATTTGGCAAATCCTGCTAATATTTATTACGGAAAATTTTATTTCGGCTGGCTGCCTTGTATTTCAAATATAGGTGTTGAAGGCGGAATTTCACATCTTAGTTTCAGTGACATTTTTTATAATGTTAAGGGGGCTGACGGACAGAAAAAAACTGTACTTTTTTGCGACAAGGATTGTAAGGAAGGCATTCCTAATTTCTTGGACGCGCTTGGCAAAACCGAAAGAGTTTTTTCGTCTTTTAGAACCGATATTATCGATTTTGGTTTTAGGACTAAGAATAGCGGTTATTTGTCTTTTAATTTGGCGGTCAGAGCTGATGTTTATTCAACAATTCCGGGCAAATTTTTTAATTTTGCTTTTGACGGAATGGATGAGGGTGAGACGTATGACCTTAAAATGAAAAAATTAGGCGTGCATGGTACGGGTTGGATGGAGTTCGGCGTAGGTTACGCGCGACAAGTGAACGAAAAACTTTCCGTAGGCGCAACATTGAAATACCTTTACGGTTTGGCAAATGTTAAAACAAATTTGTCAAAGGTTAAAATTACTGCTGACGAAAACGAATGGGTTGCCAAAGTTGATGGTTCTGCGTATGCGAGAATTCCGGGTCTGACTATTACCGAAGATGAAAATCATAGAATTAAGGATTCTGACGTTGATATTGACAATGCGAAATTCTCTATGGCAGGCCGTTCAGGAGCGGGCATTGATTTGGGTGCTAATTATTACATTTTACCGAATTTAAAACTTTCAGCATCAATTCTTGATTTAGGTTTTATCCGTTGGAAAGACGACGAAGTTGTTGTCTTAAACGCTGTTTCTGATTATTCTTACACTGGTGTAAAATATGAATTGGGCGGTGATGAAAACGGTGATTATTTTGAGGATTTGCCTTCTATGGAAGAGATTTATGAAGTCAGCGGTAAACATAAATACACTTCAACTCTTACGCCTAAAGTTTATTTAGGAGGCGAATATGAGTTTTGGGAAGATAGATTGGGTTTAGGTGTTTTGTCAAAAACCACGTTTTACAAAAAAGCTCCGTTTGAGGAGATGCTCTTGACGGCAAATTTCCGTCCTTTTAAAAGATTTTCAACGTCTTTGACTTACACGATTTTCGACAGACATTGGACGAATATCGGTTTGGGCGTTAATTTCGTGTTAGGCATTTTGAATTTTTATGCTGCCGTAGACAATGTTTCTTTGAAATATGCCAAAGTTGATAATTTTGTTATTCCCTCTAATACGAGTTATGTAAGGGTTAATTTTGGTATGGGATTCAGCTTTAAGGGACGCAACAAGAAAGATAAATTGGATGACGAGCCTATCCAAGCCGAAAAAGTTGAAATTTTGGACTCTGACAGCGACGGTGTTATTGATACTCTTGACCGTTGTGCTAATACGCCCGACGGTGTTGTTGTTGATAAAAACGGTTGCCCGATAGACAGCGACAAAGACGGTGTTGCGGATTATGAAGATAATTGTCCTGACACTCCGGAAGGTGCTCCTGTTGATGAAAGCGGTTGTCCGTTGGATACTGACAAAGACGGTGTTCCGGATTACAAAGATAACTGTCCTGAAACTCCCGAAGACGTTAATGTTGATGAAAACGGTTGTCCGTTGGATGCAGACAAAGACGGTGTTTGGGACAACAAAGACAGATGTCCTGATACTCCGGAGGGAGTTAGAGTTAATGAAAACGGTTGTCCTTTTGATTCTGACGCTGACGGTGTTCCGGATTATTTGGATAAATGTCCTGATGTTCCCGGTTCTAATAACGGCTGTCCTGAAATCAAACAGGAGGTAAAACAAATCTTTAAGAAGGCTCTTAACGGTATACAGTTTGAGTCGGGCAAATCAACGATTAAATCTACATCGTTCCCGATTTTGAATCAGGTTGTAACCGTAATGAAAGAAAATCCGGATTATAAACTTAATATTTTCGGACACACTGACAGTTCGGGCGATCCCGAAAAGAACAGAGTTCTTTCTCAGGAAAGAGCCGATGCCGTAAGAGATTATTTGGTACAGCACGGTATTCAAGCCAGCCGTCTTACCTCAAAAGGCTTTGGTGATATAAAACCTATTGCCGACAACTCTACGCCTAAAGGCAGAGCTCTTAACCGTAGAGTAGAGCTTGAGGCTGAATATTAGAAACAAAAGAAAATTTTTCGCTGTCTTGAAAATTGAAATTTTTTTTTGGCAGCGAAAAATTTTTATTATTTTTGCGCATTATTAAACCAAAAAAATTTTTTTAAGAAAAACATGAAAGTAGCAATTGTAGGTGCTTCAGGCGCAGTTGGTCAGGAATTCTTGAGAATCCTTGACGAGAGAAATTTCCCTATGGATGATTTGGTTTTGTTCGGTTCAGAAAGGAGCGCGGGCAAAAAATACACTTTTAGAGGTAAAGAATACGAGGTGAAACTTCTTCAGCATAACGATGATTTCAAAGGTGTTGATATTGCTTTTACTTCGGCAGGTGCCGGCACTTCAAAAGAATTTGCTCAGGATATTACGAAATACGGTGCGGTAATGATTGACAATTCCTCAGCTTTCCGTATGGACGGAGATGTGCCGCTCGTTGTTCCCGAATGTAATGCAGAGGACGCTTTGAACCGTCCTAGAGGCATTATCGCTAATCCTAACTGTACAACTATTATGATGGTCGTTGTTTTGCAACCCTTGGAGAAAATCTCTCATATCAAACGCATTCATGTATCGAGTTATCAGTCGGCCTCGGGTGCGGGTGCGGCAGCGATGGCAGAATTGGAACAACAGTATAAGGAAATTATTAACAATCAACCTGTTACCGTTAAAAAATTTCCTCACCAGTTGGCATATAACGTTATTCCTCAGATTGATGTTTTCCAGCCTAACGGTTACACGAAAGAGGAAATGAAAATGTACAACGAAACGCGTAAAATCATGCACTCTGACGTAAAATGTTCAGCAACTTGCGTTAGGGTTTCATCGCTTCGTTCTCACTCAGAATCTGTTTGGATCGAAACCGAAAAACCGATTTCCGTAGAAGAGGCTCAAAAAGCGATTTCTTTGGCAGATGGTTGTACGTTGGTTGATGATCCTAAAAATTTGGTTTATCCTATGCCCTTGGAAACGGCCGGAAAAGACGATGTTTTCGTAGGAAGGGTTAGAAAGGATATTTCTGATGAAAACGGTTTAACACTTTGGCTTTCAGGCGATCAAATTCGTAAAGGTGCGGCTCTCAACGCCGTTCAAATTGCTGAATATTTAATCAAAGTAGGAAACGTAAAATAATTGATAATTGATAATTAGCAATTGACAATTGACAATTAAAAAAGCATTGTCAATTGTCAATTGTCAATTGTCAATTAAAAAATAGTTATGGCTCTTCTCGTTTTATATTTTTCGTTTACGCTTTTTATATCGTTTGTTTGTTCTTTGATGGAAAGCGTTTTGCTTAGTACAACCCCGATTTTTGTAAAACTTAACGAAAATTCTTCCAAAAAAGGAGTTAGAAAACTTGTCAAATTCAAAAATAACGTAGACAAATCTTTGTCTGCCATTCTTTCCTTAAATACAATTGCAAATACGGCGGGTGCGGCTATGGTCGGTGCACAAGCCTCTGAGGTTTTAGGTTCGGAATCTTTAGGTGTAGTTTCGGCTTTATTAACGGTTTTAATTTTGATTTTTTCGGAGATAATGCCCAAAACTTTAGGCACTAACAATTGGGAAAAACTTGCCGGTTTGGTCGGACATTTAATCAGTGTGATTTATGTTTTGACATATCCGTTAGTTGTTATGGCACAGCAACTTACAAGGCTTTTTAAGAAAAGGGATTCTGGTCATACGACTTCGAGAGAAGAGATTTCGGCACTTGCTAATATCGGAGCGGAGGAAGGCATTTTTAAGGCTAACGAAAACGCTATCATTCAGAACCTTATGAAATTGAAAAATTACCGAGTTTCTGATGTGATGACACCGAGAGTTGTGGTTTGTTCGGCCAACGAGCAGATGACTTTGGGTGAGTTTTTAGCGGGAAAAAATTATTTAAGATTTTCAAGGATTCCCGTTTATGCCCAAAAAGATGAAAACATTACGGGATATGTTTTTCGTCAGCAAGTTATGGAAAGTCTTGCAGAGGATCATAATACGTTGAAATTAAAGGATTTGAGACGGAATATTTTGATTGTTCCGAATACTAAACCTGTTTTTTCGCTTTGGGAGGATATGCTGAAAAAAAAGGAACAAATCGCTTTGGTTGTTGATGAATACGGCGGTATGGACGGCATCGTAACGCTTGAAGATATTATTGAAACCTTGCTCGGAATCGAAATTCTTGACGAAAAAGATACTGTTGCCGATATGCAGCAATATGCCCGTGAGCGTTGGAAAATCCGTCAAAACAAATATAAATATTTGGAGAGTTAATCGGATTTTTTTTTTGAAAAAATATAAAAAAAACTTTGTAAATTTGCAAGAAAATTATTTACTTGGCGGTTTGAAAAAAGTTATTTAATTATGAACGTTTTTAAATTAGAAGGTGCAGACGATACTCCTTCCGTAACACTTGATAAAGACAACGGTATATTTGAAATTTCAGGACGTTCCATTCCGGAAAACGTCATGGATTTTTATAATCCTATTTTAGATTGGTTGACCTCTTATGCCGAAGCGCCGTTGGAGGAAACCGTTTTTGAGTTCAAAATGTTGTATTACAACACTGCCTCTTCAAAATATCTTATGGAAGTGCTTTTAAAATTGGAAGATATTTACCGTAACGGGCATAAAGTTTTCGTTAAGTGGCATTATCCTCATAACGACGCTGACATTGAAGATGGCGGTAAAGATTATTTTGACATCGTTAAGATTCCCCACGAAATGATTCAATATAAAATTTCTGTTGATGATGAGCAAGCGAAGCTTTTATTGTCGGCAAAAAATCTTCAAAATCAGGACTCTGGGGCTGAAATTAAAGAGGAAAATTTAGAACAAGTAAATTCAGTATCTCCCGCAATGCAATGTCCTTATTGCGGTTCGGAGAATTTTGATACGACATTCGGGACAAAACTTGCCGGATTTTTTGGTTTTAAGAATCACGCAAAAACTTATAAATGCGGTATCTGCGGCAAGAAATGGAATCTCTAATGCAATATTTTTTTTAGTAAAAAGAAAGTTACCGTTTGTGTAAAAAATAAGCGACCCCGCAAATTTTTTTTTAATAAAAATTTACGGGGCGCAAAAAACAAAAAAAATATTGCACTATGAAAAATTTAAAACTTTTTATTTAGCGGTATTCGTGCGGACGAAATTCGGTGTTAAAATGATTTCAGTCCTACGGTTTTGAGCTCTACCCGCATCAGTTCCGTTTGATGCAATTGGCGAATATTCACCTCTTCCTGCAGCAGTCAAACGCTTTTGAGGAAGACCGCTTTCGCTCAAAAATCTTACTACCGTTGTTGCACGTGCCGTACTCAAATCCCAGTTATCTTTGAAAACGGAATTTTTAATCGGTTGATTGTCAGTGTGTCCCTCAACCAAAATTCCGAAATCCGGATTTTTAGCCAATTCTTTAGCAATTTTGGTAATTGCGGTGCGTCCTTTTTTCTCGATGTCTGCGCTTCCTGACTTAAACAAAAGTTTGTCCATCAAAAGAACGTAAAGTTTACCGTCTTTTTCTTGAATTTTGAGTTCGTCTGACGTAAAATTCGACAACGCTTTTGATACGTCTGATTTCAATGCTTTCAACGCTTTTAATGCGGAATCTTGGTCGGCAACTATTTTTTTGAGCGAAACATTTTCGCTTTGAGTGCCGCCTAACTGCGAATTGAGAGCATCGTAACGTCTTTGAAGGTCTGAATAATTGGCCTCCATGCTTTCGTTTTCGCTTTTATATTTCAAAAATTCTTCCGCAGTCTGCTGATGTTCTGTTTCAAGGTTTTTGTATTTTTTGTTGGAGCGGATTTTGTCCCAAACAAAAAATGCAGCCAAGACTATAAGCAGCGCAGCCAAAAGCCATGCCCAAAATTTAGAACCTGATTTTTCCTTTGTGTTTTGCGTAACCGTTGTGTTACTTGTTTGAGTTTCATTCGACATAATTCAAAATATTTTTCTGCAAATTTAAAACAAAAGTATTATGATAAAAAATAAAAATGGAAAAAAATTACATGACAATTTGTCAGTTTTTAAAATAACGGTCTTAAAATTGAAAATAAATTATTATATTTACGCACTTTTTTAATGTTTCAAGTTTTTTTTTAACTAAGGAAATGGACAAAAAACAAATTAACGCTTTACACCGACAAGCGGTTAAATTTACATATTCAGGCAAACTTTACAATGCCATGTCTTTGATTAAAAGGCAAGCCGCAGAAAATCAGTTAGGTATTTTTCCCGCACTGAATTCAGCTCAGGAGACTTATAGCCTGATGTTGAAGTATTCTGCGCAAGGAATTTCGGATAGTAATAGGGATAATATTTTTAATGATCTTCAATTGACGCTTCTTAAAAGTGCTGACAATCTTAAAAATTCGCTTTTGAAAAAGTTTTATTCTTCAGAATTTTTTTCGTTGAAAACTTCTCCTATGCCGATAGAGCCACCGGAGAAATCCTCAATTTCGCAGTGGTTTAAGTATTTGGTTAATAACGAGGAGTTATCGCCTGAGGCAGAAAATTTGATTAGAGCTCAAGATACCGAAAAAAAACTTGCATGGGTTTATACTTCGATGATTATCAGTGCTTTAACACTTAGTTGTCTGTTGTTTTTTGATTTCAGAAAATTCAATATGCTTGTGGATTTTTATTTGGAAAACAAGGAGCAGGTTTGGCAGAGGGCGTTGGCAGGCATTGTCATAATTTCGTACCGTTTCAACAAGCGTTTGAATTTTTATCCCGAGATTCCTGAGCTTTTAAAAAAACTTACGGATTCCCCAAATTTCAAAGAGCGTTATCAAACGATTATAATTCAGTTAATTAAGGCTATTAATACCGACAGAATTTCCAAAGTCGTTAATGATAAAATTATGCCGGAAATCAACAAAATGGTTCCCGGAATTAAGGATAAAATGAAATCTGATGCTTTTAATATCGAAAATTTTGACGAATCGAATCCGGCTTGGGGGGATTATTTTCAGAAAAATCCCGAACTGCTTGACAAAATGTCAGAAATTTCAAAACTTCAGATGGAAGGCAGCGACGTTTTTATAAATACGTTTGCCGTTTTGAAAAATTTTAAGTTTTTTGACAGTATTGAAAATTGGTTTATGCCATTTTATCCTGAAAATCAATATGTTAAAGAGGTTACAAAGACAACTGAAACTTCGGGTTTCAATTTTAAGGAGTTTGCCTTGAAATTTTCAAAGGTTCCTTTTTTCTGTAATTCTGACAAATATTCGATGATTTTCAGCGTTTCTAATATGCCAAAGGACCAGAGCAATACTCTTAATTCATATTTTAGTAACGAACTATCTCAGATGAATGAAATCACTGACGATATGAAACTCCTTCACAGCAAGGAATATAGTTATAAGCTTATGACTCAATATATTCAGGATATTTACCGTTTTTTCAAACTCAATAGGACGGGCAATATTTTTCCTGATATTTTTGACAAGAATTTTTCACCGATAGGCACGCGGCTTTTTGATTCAACGCTATCTTCCGCTTCTGACAAACGCACTGTCGGAGAGTATTTTTTCGCTAACGAGTATTATCCTCAGGCGGTTGAGTTTTTTCAAGCCGTTTCCAAAGAAGAACCCGATTTTGAACTTTTCCAAAAAATGGGTTATGCTTATCAGAAACTCTCTGATTATCAGTCAGCTTTGGATTGTTTTCTAAAGGCGCAGCTTTTCAACGATTCGCAGTTGTGGAATCTTAAAAAGATTGCCTATTGTTATCGTAAACTTGATAATCCCGGCAAAGCGTTGGAGTTTTATAAATTGGCAGAGGTTCAGGATTCTGACAATTTGTCAGTTGCGACATCAATCGGACGCTGTCTTTTGGAATTGGAAAATTATCAGGAGGCGTTAAAATATTATTTCAAGGTCGAATATTTGGACGTTAAAAATAAAAAGATTTTCCGTCCTATTGCATGGTGTTGTTATCAGTTGAAAAAATACGAACAGGCTTTGAAATATTTTAGCAAAATCCCGAAAGAGGATTCTCTTGCCGAGGATTTTGTTTTGGCTGGTCATACTTTGCGCAAATTGGGCGACAACGAAAAAGCATACGAAAATTATGTCAAAGCCCTTAATTTTGAGGGGTATACCGTTGAAAAACTCGAAGATGCAATCAAGGCTGATTACAACGAAGATTCTTCAGAGGAAACTTTAAAGCAGACAAACATGATTTTGGATTATCTGCTTTTTAGAAAAGACGGTAATTTTTGACATCTTTTTTAGATTTCAAATTCCAATCCGTCGTATGCGCAAATTGTGTTCGGGAAAATAGTTTTAGCCTCGTTTTCAAGGATTTGCGTGTCTGTGTAGCGGCTTGAAAAATGTCCTAAAACAAGTTTTCCTACATTTGCGTTTTTGGCGATTTCGGCGGCTTGCAGACTCGTTGAATGAAACGTTTGAGAGGCTCTTTCTGCTAATGCGGCCTCGTAAGTGGCCTCGTGATAAAGTACATCAACGCCTTCAACGGCTTTGCAAACGCTTTGAGAGGGCATTGTGTCCGAAATGTACGCATAACTTTTGGTCGGAGGCATCTCCAAGGTTAGCTCGGAGTTTTCTATTATTGTGCCGTCTTCTAATCTGAGGTCGCATCCTTCTTTTATTCTGACAATTTCCGAAATAGATAAAGAATATTTTTCAATACATTCTTTTCTTATGTTTTTTAGTTCGGCGGGTTTTTCCTTGAAAATAAATCCCCAAGTTTGGATTCTGTGTTTTAACGGTACGGAATAAACTTCGATTTTTTGATCCTCGTATGCAAGATTTACTTCGGAGGGTTTTAACGCATCAAAACAAAGTTGATAACCTAAAACCGTGGTATCCAGCGGTGAATTTTCTGATTCTAATATGTATTTTAGTTTTTCGGGGCAGTGAATATGCAATTCACCTGTGTTGCCCATCAGACTTAGTGAGGATAACAGCCCGAAAATTCCGTAAAAATGGTCTCCGTGAAGGTGTGAAATAAAAATATGTTTTAATGCTGAAAAACGGATTCCGTATTTGCGCATTAAAACTTGCGTATATTCTCCGCAATCAATTAGAAATAGTTTTTGGTTGTGTTTTAAAATTTGGGCTGAGGCGTTTCTGACAGTTGTCGGAAGAGCCGAACCGCAGCCTAATATTTTGACTGATAATGACATAAACGGTTAAAATTTCAATTTTTTAGCCCCTAAGTTAATAAAAAAAACAAAGAATAAAAATTTTTTTGATTTTTTCTGTTAATTCTGACAACAAAAAATACAAAATTCACGTCTTTTTTATAAATTTGCAACGTGGGAAAATTTTTTCTTAAATTTTTGTTTGATTATGAAATTAACTGTTTTAAAACATATATTAACCGTTTTTCTGATATTGGTATTGACAGAACACGCTGTATCTCAAGTCAGTTCGTTTCCTTATGGCGAGAGTTTTGAAGGGGGATTGAACGGCTGGGTTGTTGATGGTGTATCAGCGAGCAAACTGCATTGGGTCGTGGGGACTCCTAAGTTTTACTCTATGGGAGGAGAGGGAACGGATTTGGAATTAAAAGCAACGGGAACGGAGTTTGCTCAAGATGGGTCTAGGTGTGTGTATGTTGATAAATGTTCTAATCCTTACGGTTTACCCTCAAGCGGTGAAACATATATTTCTAAGACTTTTGATTTTAGCAATTTGTCATATCCTATCTTGAGTTTTTATATGCATACTCTTTTTATTGGAGGTGATTATGCTTATTTAGAAGTGTTGGTAAAATCTTCAGATCAACCGGATTATTCTATGGCTTCCAAGTATAGGAGTGATGCTTCTTCGAGTTCTGAGTGGCAAAAAGTAAATATTTGTCTTGACGAATTTGCAAAAAAATCTTCTGTTGAAATTAGTTTCCGTTATTTTGCTTCTAACGGTTCTTTCGCAAATATAGCCGTTGATAATATTAAAATTCAGGATTTTGTTGTTGAGGCTGAAGTAACGGATGTAACTTGTTATGATTATGATGATGGTAAAGTAAAATTAACACCGAGCGGAGCAGGTCCTATTTATAAATATTATTTAGGAACAGAAGAATACGCACCCGGGACAGCAACTTATAATCATGTTTTTGAGAATTTAAGTGCACAAGGTTATGATGCTTATGTTGTTGATGCGTTGTCGGGTTGTGCGGCTTATGTTGAAGGAAATGCCGTTACTATTACGCAACCGAGCGAAATTGAACTTAAGATCGAAACTACTGATATAACATGTTATAAAGACGTTGATGGTAAAATTATCATTACGCCATCTGAAGTAACTGTAAATAACACGCCTTACAAATATTCTATAAACGGTGGCGGAACTTTTGTTACTACTAATGTTTTTAATGATTTAGCGGGCGGAGAGTATCAAGTTGTTGTTAAAAATTCAAAAGGTTGTCAAACCAAAAAGCATAAAGTCGTTGTCGGGGATGATGTGTTTTTTGAAATCAGTAGTATTGATGTAACTAATATTACAAAATGTTACGGAGACAAAACGGGAGCTATCTCCATTAATGCACGTGCTAGAAACCAGCCTATTTCATATTCAATTGAGGGTGATAATAGTACTTCTTATACTATGAAAAGAGATTTTACTACACTTAAAGCGGGAAAATATAGTGTTTATGTCAAAGATGCGAACGGGTGTAAATTATCCGATGAGGTTGAAATTACTGAGCCTGAAAAATTGGTAATTGAAAATATTACTCCTGTTGATGTAGAGGGTTGTACGGGAGACGAAACAGGTGCTTTGATATTTGATATTGAAGGCGGTACGGCACCTTTTAGATTTGCAGCAAATGCAGGTCCGGCTAATTTTACGGAGTCTACGATAACATCTCTTTCGGCAGGAAAATACTCGCCTTATGTTGTTGATGGATTCGGTTGTAAAGCCGAATATTCTCAACCCGTTACGATTTCAGAGCCTGAGGCTTTGGATATTACAGATGTGAAAATTTCAGATGTCAGTACTTGTTTCGGAGATAATACTGGTTCGATGACAATTTATGCAACGGGTGGTACGGGTGCATTGAAATATTCTTTGAGTTTTAAGGGAGATGATACGGAGTTTCAAACTGGAAATGTTTTTGAAAATTTACATTCTGGATATTATCGACCTTATGTTGTTGATGAAAAAGGATGTTCCTTTGAAGCTGAAGATGATTATGAATTGGCAGAAACTTACGAAAAAGTTGTCTTTCAAAAAGCTCTACCTAATAGTCTTTTAAATTTATGTTATGGGGATCAAAAAGGTCAAATTATTTTAGCGTATTCCGGTGGTAAATCTCCATGGTCTTTTACGGTTGAGGGTGAGAATGATTTTTCAAAAACGGTAACGTTTTCCGATGAGCTTGGTACAATTGAAGATTTGCCTGCCGGTAATTATACTGTTTCGTTAAAGGATGGTAATGGATGTCCTTCTGATAAAACTTATCAAATTAAAATTACTCAACCTGAAGAATTGAAACTCAAGAGTGTTACTGCTAATGATGTACAGTGTTACGGCGATGGTTCGGGTAGTATTGAAATTGACGTTGAAGGCGGAACGCTTAATTATAGTTATTGTTATAAGCGTTTTGGCGAAAGCGGTGGAATTGATTCGTATTTATCTATGACTACTTCTGTAATTTCTAATTTGCTTAAAGGAAAATATTTAATTGCCGTTAAGGACAAAAATAAATGCGTAGTTTACGGTAATTCAGAAGGCTATGTAATTGACGAGCCTAATGAATTGGAAATGTTTGAGCCGGAGGTAAAAGATATAACTACTTGTTACGGAGCAACAAACGGTTCAATGAAAGTAAAAATCAGCGGTGGTGTTCCGCCTTACAAATATACTATCGGCGGTGATAATGATGATGTTATTACTACGAATGAAACTTATGCTTTTTTTGAAAACCTCCCGGCATCAACTATGTATTTGCCGAGTGTTGAAGATGCTCACGGTTGTGTTGTTACTATGCCATTAACTGTTCAACTCTCGCAACCTACGAAAGTAGAACTTATACTGAAAAATTATCACGGAGTAAAAGGCTGTAAGGGTGCTAATAACGGTCATATACTACTTGAGGCCTCTGGTGGTAAGGGAGATTATACTTATTATTTGAAGTCAGAGGCTGATTCTCATGGTGTAAGTGAAACGAACATTAATAACAAAACTGGTATTTTTGATAATCTTAAAGCAGGAACTTACAAGTATTTGGTTACAGATAAAAGTGGTTGTTCGGCGGGCGAAGATCTTGCAGCGGTGGAAATTATTGAACCTGACAAATTTACTTTGGAAGATGTTAAAGTTGAAGATATTCTTTGTTACGGGAAAAATACAGGTACGGCTGATATAAAAGTCAGTGGCGGTCAAATTATACAAGCAAATGCCAAATACAAATATTATCTTGATGATAATGAAGATCCTTATTATAAAGGATATTTTGAATTTTTGGCGCCTAAAAAATATACGTTTAAGGTTGTTGACAACTATGGTTGTACACTTGAGGGCGAGTTTGAAATTACTCAACCCTCGGAGTATAAAATAACTGAATTCGAGAAAGTAGACATCGTGAAATGTTACGGTGACAAGACTGGAAGTATAAGTATTAAAGCTGAGGGCGGAACGGGTACTTTGAAATATTATTTAACTGCTTTCGGTTCAAATCAGACGCAGGAGAGTGAAACAGGTTTTTTTGAGGGACTTTCTGCTGCAAGTTACGAGGCAACTGTCGAAGACGGAAACGGTTGTAAGTTAGTGGATGATATAAGGGTAGAACAACCCACACAACTTTCTTATTTAGCTCAAGTTAGCAAAGAAATTCTATGCCATGATGACGGTTCTGGTGAGATTAAAATAACGGCAAGCGGCGGTACGGAACCGTATAAATATTCTATTGACGACGGTGCTAATTATAATTATGAAACTCCAGAGATAAAGGATCTTGAGGCTGGAGAATATAAGATAAGGGTTAAGGATAATAACGGATGTGTCCGTGAAAATTCCGTTGATCTTGAGATTATCAATCCGGCGTTATTGACAGTAGAGGCGGAGGTTTACGACGTGATTTGTCACGAAGGTAACACGGGTAGAATTGCGGCTCAAGGCGTTGGTGGCACATTGCTTTTGTCATATTCTTTGGACGGAGTGTCATGGCAGGACCGCTCAGGCGTTTTCAAAAACCTTTCTGACGGTGTTTATACCGTTAAAGTCAAAGATATTAACGGTTGTACGGCGGAGAGTGAGCCTTTAACAATATCCCGCCCTGCTAACAGAGCAGGTTTTACCGTTTCTCAGACTTCGGGTTGTTCGCCTTTGGAAATTGTTATAACACAAGATTATCAAGGACTTGCTAATTATGAAATCAGCAACGGCGATTTTATTTGGGATAGGAGAGGACCAACCAAGTATACTTTTGAAAACACGAGCGATGAAACTAAAATATATAAAATAACCTCTTCTTTGCTTTTTGACAACGGTATCGGTTGTACGGATACTGCCTCAACTTATGTAACAGTTTTTCCACAGCCGCAGGTTGATTTAAGAATGCCTGTCGATACTATAACGTGGCCTGAAAATACGGCTTATTTCAAATTGATGAACAAGGACTTAACAAAAGTCCATTGGGATTTTGGTGACGGAAAGACTTCTGAAGATATTGATATTTCGGGACATGAATACGAGTCCTGCGGTAATTACAATATTATAATTGATATTAGCAACGGCATTTGTGAAAACAAGTTGGAAAAGGGTTTTGTGATAGAGGGTCGTCCGCTGATTGCCGCTTTCAATTCTCAAAACATGGAGGGATGTCAGCCGATAACGGTTTCGCTTGAAAATGTTTCGTTGAATTCCGATTCTTGCAAATGGGATTTCGGTGACGGAAGCGATCCTGTCTACAACGTTACGAAATTGGAGCACAAATATGAGGCGGCGGGTGAATTTGTTGTTTCTCTAACTATTTACGGTGATTGTGGCGTTCAAGCCGTTACGACCAAAAAGGTTAATGTTTTTGTAAAACCGACGGCAGAATTTGAACAAAATCTTGATACTTTATACGCCGGACAATATTTGAAAGTGGAATCACTTTCCGGTCCTAATCAGTCTTTTCATTGGGATTTTGGTGACGGTACTTTCGGTGATGGGCACAGCGTAGACCACAAATACGAATTTGACGGAACATTTAATATCTCGCTTACTGTTTTGACGGCAAATTATTGTTCTGATACGGCAACGGTAAAGAATGCGATAACGGTAATTTCAAACCCGATAGTTGTTTTTCCGACGGCATTTTCTCCGAACGGCGACGGTAAAAACGATGTTTTTATGCCTATTCACGGTGATATTGCGAAATTCAAACTTGTGGTACTTGATAGTAGAGGTGTTATTGTTTTCAGAACGGAAAACATCAATGAAGGCTGGGACGGCACTCGTAACGGCAGACCTTGTCCACCGGGAATGTACGTTTGGAAAGCGACTTCAACGCTTAGGGACAAATCGTTTTTTCAACAAAAAGGACACGTATTTTTGATAAAATAACTTCGGGTAAGAAAAAAAACTTTTCCCGTAAATGAAAAATGAAAAAAATATTATTTTTGTTTGCAGCCGTTGTTCTGATTAACGGTTGTAAAGGTCAGGAAATTAACACATTAGTTTTTAACAACGCTAAAATCTCCTCAGAAAGGGAAAGCCGTATTGATAGTATCGTTTTTGATGCAATAAAGCAAAAAGCGATGCCGGGCTGCCGTATTTTGGCATCTGTTAATCATTATGTTTTTTTTGATAAATGTTACGGATATTTTACATACGATAGTATTCAAAAAGTTGATACTAATACGGTTTATGATTTGGCTTCAATAACGAAAATTGCCGCCTCTTCGCTTGTCTTGATGAAATTGTACGAAAACGGCAAAATCGGCTTGGATTTGCCTTTAACGGACTATTTCAAAGGCATTAACGATAACGGGGCAACCTTGAGAGATGCTTTGGCTCATCAAGCAGGTTTTAAATCTTGGATAGATTTGAAGCGTTTGAACAAGGATTTAAGCCGTAAGATATTGTTGTCACCCGAAAAATACAACGATCGAAAAGCCCGTAAACAAATCACGGAACAAATTGTAAAACAGCCTCTTGCCGACAAAGGAAATTATTTGTATTCTGACCTTGGATTCTATCTTTATACGCTTTTTCCGAAAAAGTTTTACGGAAAGGATTTTGACGAATTTTTGTACGATACTTTTTACAGACCTTTGGGCTTGAAAATTTGTTTTAATCCGAATAAAGAATTAGAAAAAAATATTCCTCCGACCGAAAAGGATTCTCTTTGGCGTAAAACTATTGTTAAAGGCAAAGTCCATGATGAGGGTGCGTATTTGATGGGCGGAGTTTCGGGTCATGCGGGATTATTTTCTTCGGCTAAAGATTTGGCAGTTTTGATGCAAATGATTTTGGACAAAGGCTCTTATGGCGGAAAGTTTTTTTTAAGACCGCAAACAGTGGAGCTTTTTACTTCTCAAGCTTTTGAAGGTAACCGCAGGGGATTGGTTTTCGACAAACCCGTGATAGATTCCACTCTTAACGGAACGCCTTCAAAAATGGCAAGTCAAAAAAGTTTCGGTCATACGGGGTTTACCGGCGGTTTTGTTTGGGCTGACCCCGACAACGGACTTTTGTTCGTTTTTTTGACTAATAGTACATTTCCTAAACGCGGAACAATGCTTTCAAAACTTGATGTCAGAACCAAAATTCATGACGAGATGTACAATGCTGTAAAGACTGATGATATTATTTTTTCAGAGGATTAGTTTTTGATTTTCGGACAGTTTTTTTGAATGTCGATGTCAATGAGTTCGTATTTGATGCTGTCTTTTGAAAAATTCAGTTTTGCGATTTGTGCTTTTCTGCCTTTTGGGTTTTTCTGGTCGAAAACAAAATTTCCCAAGGAATAAACCACTAATTTAGAATTTATCAGTTCCGTGGTTTGGACAACGTGCGGGTGATGCCCGATGATAATGTCAGCACCGGCAGAGATAAGTCTTTGGGCTTGAATGCGTTGAAAAAACTCAGGTTTGTCGCGAAATTCATATCCCCAATGCAAAACGCAGAGAATATATGTTTTCGGATTTTTGCTTTTAAAATTTTGGACGGCAGCCTCCAAAGACGTAAAATCTTCAGCCGTGATATTCAAATTGTTATCGTTAGAAATCCAATTTTCGATTTTTAGAAGGCAACAATTGAAAACGGCAATTTCGATTCCGTTTTTTTCTAAAATTATCGGTTTCAAACGTTCTTCTTTGTTGCGTCCGATTCCTGAATATTTAAGACCGGCTTTTTCGAGGTTTTTGATTGTGTTTCTAAGTCCTGAGTATCCTTGGTCTACCGTGTGGTTGTTGGCTAAAAGACAATGCGTTACGCCGGATTTTCTTAAACCTTCGGCAGTCTTGGAATCAAATCTGAAAATATATTTTTTGTTTACGGGGCTGATAGTGTCCGTTATTGGACCTTCAAGATTTATTAAGACAAAATCCGCTTCTTTGAAAACTTTTGAAACATCTTTGAAAACGTATTCCGTTCCGAATTTTTCGACCGTCGGTCTTAACCCTCTGTCCAAAAGTACATCACCTGTCAAAATGATTTCGACTTGAGAATCACACGCCGAAAAAAGCGTTAAAATTAACGAAAATACCAGCAAAATTTTATTGTCCGCAATAATCTTCATCTTCTGTGATAGAATACAAAACCCATGAAAAATTTCCGTCATTTACTTTGTTCATGCAGTATGGGCACACGCCCGAATTATCAACGTCGCCGACACTTAATCCGCAGCAAGGACAAACCTCAAGGTCTTCGTATTTTCCGATAAAGCCTATGCACGAAACGAATTTCCAATATTGCGAAAAATAACGTTTCTGACGGTTTGTCCCGCCGATTATTCCGTCCTCGTAGTTAATGATATAGTCATAACATTCCGCAAAAATTCTCACCGTTACGGATTGATAAAAATTGTCGGCTTCATAATTTACGGTTTCGGTTTTTTTTATTTCCAGTGAGTCGAAAACACGCTTGTAACCGTATGATTTATAAAGACTTAATTTGAATTTTATGTTTTGCCAACTATTCTCGTAAATAAGATGTCGGGCTTTGTTCCAAGTATCGGAGGCAAAACACGAACAAATTTTCATAAAATACGGTTTTGCGATTCTGCTTTCAAAAATTTTGAAACTCGGATAACGGTAACTGTGAAGTTTTGAGAAAACCTCTTCCGCTTTTTTAAGGTTTGGTGCAACAATTGACGGGTCTGAGGTTCCGATTTCGGGTCTGTATTTCAGAAAATCTTTTTGGGGATTGGTTTGTGAAATTTTCAGGCGTTTAACATCTGAGACAATCCATTGTCCTGATTCATAATTTTGCCTGCAATTGCAGTGCGGGCAAATTCCCGAAGGCGAAAAATCATAAATTCGTCCGCAAGAAGGGCATCTTAAAAGTCCGAAACCGTTAGGAATAACCGAAACGGCATCGGCTTTACGCGAAAATACCCACCTTTCTTCGCTTTTACAATGCAAAACCTCGCCCTTGTATTTTGTTTGAAAATACGCATTGAAATCCACCGAAACATTACATCTGTTGCCGAAAGTTTTTATGTCGGAAATTTCCGTCTTATCAACAAAAACATGAGTGAACGGAACTTTTTTAATTTTGTTAATATCGTATTCAAAAAACGGTGTGATTTCGTTTATTTTTTCCTCGTCGGTGTACGAAATGTATGTTTTTAGAAAAATGATTTTAACATAATCCAAAAAGACGGGCAATGAAAAATTTGAATCTTTTTTTGCAAGCACTTGAATCCTATTGTTAATTCTTAGTCCTGTTTCACGTCTTTGATTGCCCGGAATTTTTTGAGCGTTTTCTTCGTCCTCGCAACTGATGAGAATTGTTATAAGTATTCCTAAAAAAACAAGCAAAATGCCCCCGCCGTATTTAGAATCCTCCAAATACGTCATGAAAATCAGTGAGATAACAAATAAAAAACACAGCAAGTAAAGTCCTATTCGTCTTTCTGTCATTGAATTTTTCGGGGCAATTTTTTTTAGAAAAAAGGGGAAAAATTTATAGTAATTCTATTTTAATTTTTTCAGCCATTTGACAAACTTTTTTACGAGCCTCTTCTACGGTTTCTGCTCTTGCCAAAAGTACAGCCATGCGTCTGTGTCCGTTTACATCTGGTTTTGAGAAAATTCTCATAGAGGTATCGGGTATTGAGAGAGCCTCTTCCATGCCCGAAAAAACGATGTTGTCGCTGTTTCCTTCAACAACGACGGCTTTTGAGGCTGATGCGCCATGAAAAGCGATGTTCGGTATCGGCAGTCCTAAAACGGCTCTTGCGTGAAGTGCAAATTCTGACAAATCCTGTGAAATCATCGTTACCATTCCCGTATCGTGCGGGCGTGGCGATACTTCGCTGAAAATCACATCGTTGTCTTTTACGAACATTTCAACACCGAAAATACCTCTGCCGCCGAGAGCGGTTGTAATTTTTTCGGCGATTTTTTCCGCTTTTTCCAAAACTTCGGGTTTCATTGGTTGAGGTTGCCAAGATTCCTGATAATCACCGTCTTTTTGATAATGTCCTACCGGTTTTAAGAAACTTGTACCGCCGATGTGCCTTACCGTTAAAAGCGTAATTTCATAATCGAATTTTATGAAACCCTCAACGATAACTTTTCCTGCGCCTGCTCTTCCGCCTTCTTGAGCCGTATGCCAAGAGGTTTCAATATCGTTTTCGGTTTTAATAACGGACTGACCGTGTCCTGAAGATGACATTATCGGTTTTACAACGCAAGGAATGCCGATTTCTTTTACTGCTTTTTCAAATTCTTCTTTTGTTGAGGCAAAACGGTAAGGAGAGGTTTTGATTCCTAATTTTTCAGCGGCAAGTCTTCTGATGCCCTCGCGGTTCATCGTAAGATAAGTTGCATTTGCCGTCGGAATAACGTTGAAACCTTCCTTTTCCAATTCTACGAGAGTTTGAGTTGCAATTGCCTCTACTTCGGGAATTATAAAATCGGGTTTTTCTTCGGTTATGATTTTACGGATTTTTTCTCCGTCTAACATCGACAAAACATAACTTTTGTGAGCAACTTGCATTGCCGGAGCGTTTTCGTACTTATCAACGGCAATTACCTGAACGCCAAATCTTTGAAGTTCAATTGCTACTTCTTTGCCTAATTCTCCCGAGCCAAGGAGAATAGCTTTTTTACCTTTTGATTTGTTAATTGTTCCTATCTCTAACATAATAGTTGATGATTTTTTTGCAAAAATAGAAAAATCACTTCAAATAACAAAAAAACATAATTTTTTGGACACAAAAATCGTTCTTTTTTGTAAAAAAAATATGGAAAATATTGATTTTTTTTTCTTTTTATAAAATAAAATGTTTTTCTTTGTAACAAAATAATTTGCAAATTATGAAAAAGATGACTATTAACAAAAACTATGTAGCGGCTGCGGTTCTTTTAGCTGCTGCACAAGGCGGTTATGCCCAGTGTATTTCCGGTAACTGTAAGGACGGTTACGGAACCTATCAGGATGCAAAACAGCGTTATACGGGTTTTTTCAATTCTAATATGAAACCGGATGGTTACGGTGTTAAAAATTATGTTTCTGGAGCCTCGTATATAGGACAATTCTCTGATGGAAAATTCTCTAAGACGGGAACTTATTTTTGGAATGACGGTACTCGTTACATCGGACATTGGCAAGACGGCAAGCGTCAGGGTGTAGGTATTGAGATTCAATCAGACGGAACCACTAACACGGATATTTACGTTGATGGCGTTATTGACGAAAACGTAAAAAAAGGCGGTGTTAATGGTGATGTTAAAAATGGTTGGGGCGTTTACATTTATGATGACGGTTCTATTTATGAGGGTTATTTCAAACGCGGAGAAAAAGACGGATACGGAAAGTATACCATGACGGACGGTTCTATTTATCAAGGCGAGTTTCAAAAAGACCGTTTTGAGGGTTACGGCGTTTTGACGGAACCTGACGGAACCAAAGTCGAAGGCCTTTTTGAACACGGACGTTTTGCAGGTGCGCTCAAGAATCAGACGGGTTGTATCAGCGGTGATTGTTATTCCGGTTACGGCGTTTTGGCAGACAACGAAAGAACTTATTTCGGTGAGTTTAAGGAAGGAAAACAGCACGGTATGGGTAAACTCGTTCAAAAAGACGGTATGGTTTACGAAGGCAGTTTTGTAAGAGGCAATCTTGAGGGTTATGCCACGATTACTTATCCTGACAGTTTAAGATCGGACGGTTTGATTAAATATACCGGTGAGGTTTTAGGCGGAGATGCCAGCGGTTACGGAGCTATGTTTTTCAAGGACGGTTCTATTTATTACGGACATTTCGATCATAACGCTTTCAATGGACAAGGCGTTTTGATTGACATGAAAGATAATACCAAAAAAGCAGGTGTTTTCCGTAACAACCAATTATCGCAGCCTTTGGACGAAAAAGAGTTGGATTTGATTTACGGTTCCAAAAACGGTTACGGTATCAAATTAACACAAAACGGACGTTATCAAGGCAACCTCGAAAACGGTATTCCTCACGGAATGGGTATGATGGATTATTATTCGGGGCTTTTGTATGTCGGTGAATTTGCTGCCGGTATGGCAAATGGTGACGGTATGTCAGAAGACCGTAATACGGGTCAGAAATATGTCGGCGAATTTATGGACGATGCAATAACGGGAAAAGGTATTATGTATTATCCTGACGGTAGAAAAGAAAGAGGTTATTTCAAAGACGGCGTATTGTCAAGAGAGAAAGTTACGGCATCGATTCAAAAACCGTCGGTTTCATGGTCAAAACCGCAACTTTTTACCACAACGGTTTCAGAAACGGAGTTTAAAGTTTCGCTTTGTGTTTCTTCACGTGTAACCCCCGATGAGGTAATCATTTACGATAACAATGTCGTTAAAGCTAAAAAAGCTTCAAGAGCTTTTTCCGTTGTTAATTCCCAATGTGATTATACATACGAGTTTACTATTCCTTTGACTCCGGGCAGAAACGAATTGCGTGCCGTTGTTAAGAACGAAGGCGGTATGTCAGCCTCTGATTCACGAATCGTAAATCTTGAAATCGGCGATGCCGTAACTAATCAGAAACGTGTTGCCTTGATAATCGGTAATAGTGCTTATCAAAACGTAGCACCGCTCAAAAATGCTGCTAACGATGCAAAATTAATGTCAGAAACGTTGAAAAACCTCGGCTTTACCGTTATCACCGCTATTGACGCCGATCGTGAAATTATGCGTAACAAAGTTTATGAGTTCGGTGATAAAATCGCGGAAGAAAAAGCTGTCGGTTTGTTTTTCTATGCTGGACACGGTATTCAGGTTGACGGTATCAACTATTTAGTGCCTATTACGGCTAATATTAAGAGAAAAGAGGACGTTGATGAAGAATGTTTCTCTATTGAAAAAGTTTTAGGACAGATGACCTTTGCTAAAAACGATTTGAACATCGTGATTTTGGACGCTTGTCGTGATAATCCTTTTGCTAATACGAGTCGTGCGGTAAAAGGTGAGGGCGGCGGTCTTGCTCAGTTGAATGCTCCTAAAGGTACTTTTATTGCGTTTTCAACCTCACCGGGCAAAACTGCTTCGGACGGTAACGGAGAAAACGGTCTTTACACCGAACAGTTAGCAAAAGCTGTTTTAACACCGGGTGTAAGAATTGAAGACGTTTTCAAACAAGTCAGAAACGAGGTTTATAGAATTTCAAGCGAACTCAACGGTGAGGGTAACGAACAAATTCCGTGGGAAAATTCATCAATCTTCGCTGACTTCTATTTTATAAAATAATTTTTCACAAAAAAGGTTGTCCCAAAAACGGACAACCTTTTTTATTTTAATTTGTTCATCGTCAAGCCGTTTTTTTTATTTATACCCACCAAAAATCTTTTTTCTTATTCGTTATTGTACTTCTTTTGTATCAAAACGAATACAAATATATGACTTTTTAATTAATAAAATCTAATTTCAAAACAATTAAAAAACTGACAAAATGGTTATCATTTATACGTCATTTTGTTGTAATAGGGCATGACTAAAAATAAAAATTAAGTTACGGATGATAAAAAAAAGCAATAAAAAAAGCCGACCTTTTTGAGCCGGCTTTTTATTAATAACCATTATCAGAAAAAAAAACATCTAAATTAAAAATCTAAAGCTTGTTTCAAATCATCAATAATGTCATCTATGTGTTCAACACCGATAGAAAGTCTTACGGTTGAAGGCGTAATATGTTGAGCTTTGAGTTCTTCCGGTGAAAGCTGAGAGTGTGTGGTCGTGTAAGGGTGAATTACAAGACTTTTAACATCGGCAACGTTAGCCAAAAGCGAGAATATTTTCAGATTGTCGATGAATTTCCAAGCATCGTCCTGAGTGCCGTTGATTTCAAAAGTGAAAATTGATGCGCCACCTTTTGGGAAGTATTTTTTGTAGAGTTCATGGTCACGGTGCGTAGCAAGTGCGGGGTGATGAACTACTTTTACTTTCGGATGGTTTTTCAAGAATTCAACTACTTTCAAAGCGTTTTCAGTGTGACGTTCTATTCTAAGTGGCAGAGATTCTACGCCTTGCAATAAAATCCAAGCGTTGAACGGACTTATTGTTGCACCGGTATCTCTCAAAATTACGGCTCTAATTCTTGTTACGAAAGCTGCTGCGCCTGCAACATCAGCAAATACAGCACCGTGATAAGAAGGATCTGGTTTTGCTAAAGTCGGGAATTTATCGGGATTAGCTTTCCAATTGAATTTGCCGCCGTCTACGATAACACCGCCTAATGAAGAACCGTGTCCGCCGATAAATTTAGTTGCAGAGTGAACGACGATGTCTGCACCGTGTTTCAAAGGTTGAATCAAAATCGGAGCGAAAGTGTTATCAACGATGAAAACGATATTGTGTTTATGAGCGATTTCAGCGATACCTTCAATATTGAGAACATCCGAATTAGGATTGCCGAGCGTTTCTCCGTAAATTACTTTCGTGTTGGGTTTTATAGCTCTTTCAACTGCTTTCAAATCCGAGAAATCCACGATAGTATATTCAACGCCCTGTGTTGAAAGTGTGTGCGTGATAAGGTTGTATGTTCCACCGTAAAGATTGTCGGCTGCAACCAAATGATCGCCGTTCTGAAGTATGTTCTGCAACGCGTATGTTATAGCTGCTGCACCTGAAGCGACTGCCAAGCCTGCTACACCACCTTCTAATGCGGCTACTCTTTCTTCAAAAACGCTCTGTGTAGAGTTCGTTAATCTGCCGTAAATGTTGCCGGCATCTCTCAAACCAAAACGGTCTGCTGCGTGTTTTGAATTTCTGAAAACGTAAGAGGTGGTCTGATAAATCGGCACTGCTCTTGAATCAGAAGTCGGATCAGGATTTTCTTGTCCTACATGAATTGCTAATGTTTCTACGTGTAAATTTTTTGTACTCATTTTCTTTATTTTTTTTATGGTTTAACTTTCTTTTTAATTGACGATGCAAAGTTATGACGGTAAGAAAGTTTTTCCAAGAAGATTTAATTCTTTGGAGAATATTTCTAAAACCAATAATTTTGGTAGAAAGTTATATCTAAAAAATAAAGAAAATAACAAAAAAAGTAGAATTTTTTATTTCAGCTTTTTGAAATATCTGAGTTGATAATCTTTCAAAATTTCGGGATTTGCGATTTTTATCAGCTCTTTTAATAGTAAATCCGGCTGAAAAGGTATTTCGTCGTAGTACGGAACGTATGAAAGATTGCAAAAATAGACGTTTTTCTCTTTAAAAGCTTTGAATTTATTATAATTAGGATTCTCTTTTGAAAAACTTTCCGTATCGTAATCTTTTTCACGGTTGTATTTTACGAGCCAAATATCGCAGTCGTATGCTTTAGAGAGTACGGTTTCAAAATTAAGCGGCACAGTCCCGAAGCCTTCAAGATAATCGAACGGATATTCAAAACCCGCATCTAAATAAAATTTAGCGGCGGTTGATTTTTTAGCCGGCATATACCAAACTGCACCTATTAAACTGTTAGGCAAGAGTTTAGCTTTTTTATTAGAGTTTTCGGCAAGTTTTTTAAGGTTCAGATAATTCTCCTCAACTGATGAAAAAATAGAATCGGCAAAGTCTTTTTTTCCGAAAAGAAGTCCGTAAAATTTTATCCATTCGGCTTGTGCGAGGGGTGAATTTTCCATATAATCGGCACATTCTATAATAGGAATTTTAGTCTTGGCAAGCATCGGAAAACCGCCTGAATTTTGATACGGAGAGAGCATTATAATTTGAGGATTTTCTACGATGATTTTTTCAACATCGGGTGTCATTGATGAACCTAAATCCTTGATTTTTCCGCTTTTAATGTCTTCTTGCAATTCCTTGTCCAAAATATATTCCACATCGCAAAGGCTTGAAATGGAATTTTTTGCACCGAGATTTTTTATAAGTCCTGCGTGTAACGAGGTGAAAATCAATGCTTTTTCAACGGGAGTTTTTATAATGGTGTATTCGTTATCAGATTTTTTTACCGTATCTTCTTTGAAATTTTTATCCGTTATTATAAAATAGGTGTGTAGTGTTTTCGTAGTGTCCCAAGGATTGCGGATTTTAACGATGTAATGGTCTTGTACTTGAAAAATTTTGAGATGCGAGGCGTATTTCAAAGGTATTTCCTTTAATGTGCTTTCTTCTTTGTTGATATTAACGCCTGAAAAACACGACGTTAGAAATAAAATGAAGTAAATTGGCAATAAAAATTTTTTCATGTTCTTTTTTTTTCTAATTTTTTTTGCAAAATTAGAAAATGCGTTAAATAAAAAAAAAATTAACCTTAAAATCTTGTTGAGTTAAAAGAAAAACTTTAGTTTTGAACTTAAAAAAATTGAGTATGATGACAAAAACAGAACTTACAGCGGCTATAAAATTGTTGGACGACCCGGACAAGGAAGTTTATAAAATCGTGGAACAAAAGATTTTGGATGAAGGTCCTCAAATTATTCCCGATTTAGTTGCTGCTTTTTCGGCTACCGACTCAAATTCTTTGATTCAGAAACGTCTTAAAACCTTGATTCCAGCTTTGGAATTTCAGGAATTGAAAGATTATTTGACTATTTGGCGGACAAAGTCGGACGATTTTTTTAAACTGTTTTGGATGTTTTCAAAACTCAAATTTCCTTTTCTTTCACAAGAGGAATACGAAATGAAATTTTCTGAAATATATTCGCAGCTTCCCAAATATAGTGAACTTTCAAACTATACGCCGTGGGAAAAAATTAAGATTTTCAACTATTATTTTTACGGCAAATTAAGGTTTTCTCCGACTTTGGACGAAAAATGTTTTGATCCCGCTTATTGTTTTTTGCCTAACGTTTTGGAAACCAGATTTGGTAATCCGATGTCAATGGCTGTGGTTTATATGTTATGTTCGCAGAGTTGCGGTTTTCCGATGATGGGAATCAATTTGCCGAAGAATTTTCTTTTGGCGTTTATAGACACAAATTTTCAAATTGCCTTTTATATTAACCCGTTCAACAAAGGAATTTCGTTTTCAAAAAACGAAATCGAGTTTTTTTTAAGGCAACAAAAACTAAAGACCGACAAGCAATTTTTCGTTCCTTGTACGGCGCAAACTATCGTTCTAAGATATTTGAATTACCTTAGATTTACTTTCAAAGCAAGTCAAGAGGATTCGCAAGCAGACAAAATTACATCCCTGATTAATCTGTTCGACAATCAGTTGGATGATAAAATAGAATGGGAGTAGTCTTTCTTGTCTCTCTTTTCTAACTTTTTATTTTTCTTTTAATTTTTAGCAAGTCGTTGTGTTTCAACTTCTTTCTTAGCTTATTGCTATGCACAATGCAACCATAGCTATAAACAGAATAACAGCAAAATTTCTATTCATTTTTTTTAATTACTAAGTTTTTTTTCCGATTGCAAATGTAAGCTTTTTTTTATTATTTTTGCAAAAAAAATAGACTTATTTTAGTAAAAAAAATGAAAAGAATAATTTTAACGGTTTTACTTGCAGCGTTAATAAAAATTTCTCCTGCTTGTACAAATTTTTTGGTAACTAAATCTGTTTCGGGCGGTTGCGGCAATTTGATTTCGTATGCGGCCGATTCGCATCAACTTTACGGTGCGCTTTATTTTTATCCCGAACAGGACCACCCGCAGGGCTCTTTTAGAGAGATATATGATTGGGATTCAGGCAAATATATGGGCAGAATACCCGAAGTCTCGCATACTTTTAATGTTGTGGGCAACATGAATTCAAAACAAGTTTCGATTGCCGAGACCACATACGGCGGTCTTGATACGCTTCAGAGTCAAGACGGAGCTATTATAGATTACGGCAGCATGATTTATATTGCCTTGCAACGAGCCGAAACAGCCCGTCAGGCGATTAAAATAATGGCGGAACTTGCTGAAAATTATGGATATGCCTCGGAGGGCGAGTCTTTTTCGATTGCCGACAAAAACGAAGTTTGGATTATGGAGGTAATCGGTAAAGGTAATTTTGAAAAAGGTATGGTTTGGGTTGCAAGGCGTGTTCCCGAAGGTTATATCTGTGCTCATGCTAATCAAGCGCGTATTACGACTTTCAATTATCAGAAAGTCAATAAGTTTGACGATCCGAAAGCTGACACTTTCAATTCGCATGATGTTATACAATTTGCTATCGATCATAATTTTTATAAAGGTTCTTTTAAGGATTTTAGTTTTTCAGACGTTTATAATCCCGTGGATTTTGAGGGTGCAAGATTTTGTGATATAAGGGTTTGGGCGTTTTTTGCCGCTGCCGACCCTGATGGTTTCGGTAAAAAATCTTCTTATTGGGATTATGCGAAAGGCAATGTTAAAAGAGAAATAAAGTACGAAAAAGGTCAGTGTCAGACGAAAAAAAATTTCCCGACAAACCGTCTTCCGCTTTGGATAAAATCTAAGTATTTTGTTACTACTCACGGACTTATGAATCAGATGCGAAATCATTTAGAGGGTACGGAATTGGATATGAGCAAGGATTTCGGAGCCGGGGCTTTCAATTGTCCTTACCGCTATCGTCCGCTTACTTTTGAGGTTGAGGGCAAGGAATATCTTAACGAGAGGACAACGGCAACACAGCAGACGGGTTGGGTTTTTGTTTCGCAGATGCGAAATTGGATGCCTGATTATTGCGGTGGAATTTTCTGGTTTGCAACCGATGATGCTGCTAATACGGTTTTTGCGCCGTTTTATTCTACGATTAATAAAGTTCCGGTGGAATATTCTATAGAGAACGGTTCAATGATAAAATGGTCAGAAAACTCATCGTTTTGGATTAATAATTTGATTGCTAATTTTGCATATTCGCGTTACAGATTGATTCATCCCGAGATCGAAAAAGTTCAGCAAAGGCAGGAAGAGGAGTTTATTTTTAAGACTTCTCAAATCGATAAACTCGTAATGAATGACCCTGATAATGCTGTTAAAATTTTGACTGAATTTTCATGTAATACGGCTTCGGATTTAGTGAAGTCGCGCAAGGAGCTTTTTGCAAAACTTTTTATGAAATTTATGGACGGTAACTGTAAGGAAACGGATGAGAATCTCAACATCATTGACAATGGCAACGGTTTTGATATTCCTAAGGTTAAATATCCCGGTTACGGTGAAAAATGGCAGGAAGAGGTTGTAAAACACACCGGCGAAAAGCTCTTGATTAAAAACGAATAATTCTTTTTATTAATATAATTCAGCGATGAAAGTTTTAAAAATTCCGCTGTCATGGCAGATAGTGGTTTCAATAATTGCTGCACTTTTGATTTGGTATGTTTTCCCTATGGCTGCGGCTTATTTGGGAGAACTTACCGAATTGTATATCAATGGTTTAACGCTATTGTTGGTGCCGTATGTATTTTTTACGTTGATGAGTGTTTTTTCGGCGGAAAGTTCCAATTTATTTTTCGGGCGCATCGTTTTGAAAAATCTTTTTTGGTTTGTTACGGTTGAAACTTTAGCCGCCGTTTTGTCGTTGCTTATTTCAAATATATTTTTCATGGATTCCGTAATCGAAACCTCAAATGCGGAAAATGTTCATTTTGAATTGCAACGGGATTTCGGCGATTTTGTATTTTTGGCATTGCCTAATAATATTTTTTCAGCCGTGATGGATCATAATTTGTTTTCCATTTTGTTGATAACCTGCATTTTAGGTTTGCTTTCTTCACGCTGCAAAGATAGAACTCGGACATATTTTTCGTCTTTTTTCTCATCGTTTTCGGATTTGGTGGAAAAATGCGCTGTTTTTGCCTCTAATCTTTCACCGCTTGGCATTTTCTTTTTCGTTTGCAAACTTGCCTCTGACGGTAATATTTTTGACAATTTTGAAAAAATAATACCATTTTTGTTAGCGGTTGCGGTTGCTTTGTTGATTCATTGCATGGTGGTTTTGCCGGTGATTGTAAAAGTTTTTACAAAACGCAGTCCGTTTCAAGTGATGAAAGTATTTTCAAGTTCGCTTTTTATAACGCTTTCGGCTCGTTCACCGATTTTAGCGTTGCCTTTTGTTTCCGAGAAAATGAAAAATGAGGCGGGAATCTCTTCAAGGGTTTCGTTTTTGTCGTTGCCGGTAACAGGAGTTTTGAGTTTTAACGGAACGACCGTTTTTTTGACGGTTGCGGCAATGTATATTGCTCAGGCATACGGAATTAATCTTTCAGTTATAGAGCAATTAACGCTTGTTTTTTCGGTGATTTTTATATGCGTTGCCAACTTTGATTTTCCCTTGAAAATGACGGTTTTGTTGTTTCCTGTTTTGGAGAGAATCGGTATTCCGATAGAGGGGCTTGGTATTTTGGCGTGTTGTGATTTATGCTTTTCGATGATTGCCTCCGCTGCTGATATGTGGGGAAATGTTTGCGCTACTTTAGTTATTGCGAAATCGGAAGGCGATAATATTAAATTTCCTTTTGACGAAATAAAACCTCCTTCTGAATAATTGAAAATTGAAAATTAAAAATTAAAAATTGAAAATTAAATAATGACAACAAAAAACCGTTGGAAAAATTTTCCAACGGTTTTTTTCGTTTTTAAAAATATCACTAATTTTTATGCTTTACTTGTTTTTGACTCGATAAGTTCTACTGCTTTTTCAACAGTATCCGTAATATTGAGTACGGTATCGAGTTGTGATATGGAAATAAGTCTTTCAACGGCAGTTTGCAAACTTGTTAATACAAAAATACCGTTTGCGTTTTTGCATAATCTGTTGGCAACTAATATTGCGCTCAACCCTGAACTATCGCAATAGCGAGCCTTTTTCAAATCGATGATAATGTTTTTTTCACCATTTCCGGCGATCAAAACGAGTTCCGATTTTACGGCAGGCGCAATATGCGTATCCAACTTTTCAACTAAAACGCTTATTATCGTATAGTTATCTTTTTTTACAACTTCAAATTGTTTTTCGTCCATGATGGGTTAAATTTTATCAGTTAAACAACAATAAGCCGTTAATTATTTCAATAGAAAACTGACGCAAAAATTACGCCAGTTTTCTAATTTTTTTTACTTTTTTTTAGTTCTGACCTTCCAAAGTATCTTTCAATTTAGCTAACTCAGAAGAGAGGTCGCCAATTGTAGTCTTTTCGAGGCTGATTTTGTTAACGGGTTTAGCACCGCGATCTTTTTGTTTGTCTCCGGCTTTCTTTTCAGAAGCACCGCCGACTTTTTTAGCATCTTCCCAAACTCTTGTGTGAGAAAGGATGATACGTTTAGCAGCTTTAGAGAATTCCAAAACCTTGAACTGAAGTTTTTCGTCTACTTTGCAAGTAGTACCGTCTTCTTTTACAAGGTGTCTCGGAGTAGCGAAACCTTCAACGCCGTAAGGAAGAGCGATGATTGCGCCTTTGTCGAAAATGCTCAATATTGTGCCTTCGTGTACGCTGTCAACGTTGAAAATAGTTTCAAAAGTATCCCAAGGATTCTCTTCTAACTGTTTGTGTCCGAGGCTCAAACGACGGTTTTCTTTGTCGATGTCAAGAACAACAACTTCGATTTCGTCGCCGATAGAGGTGAACTCGTTCGGGTGTTTGATTTTTTTCGTCCAAGAAAGGTCAGAAATATGAATCAAACCGTCTACGCCCTCTTCGATTTCAACGAATACGCCGAAATTGGTGAAGTTGCGTACTTTAGCAATGTGTTTAGAGTCGATTTTGTATTTTTCTTCGATGTTAGCCCAAGGATCCGGTTTGAGTTGTTTGATACCCAAAGACATTTTTCTTTCTTCTCTGTCGAGTGTAAGAATTTGAGCTTCAACTTCATCGCCGACTTTGAGGAATTCCTGAGCCTGACGCAAGTGCTGAGACCAAGACATTTCAGAAACGTGAATAAGACCTTCAACGCCCGGAGCGATTTCAACGAATGCACCGTAATCAGCCAAAACAACAACTTTACCTTTAACTTTGTCACCGACTTTGAGGTTCGGATCAAGAGCCTCCCACGGATGAGGAGTAAGTTGTTTAAGACCCAAAGCGATACGTTTTTTCTCGTCATCGAAATCAAGGATAACAACTTGAAGTTTCTGATCCAAGTGAACGATTTCTTCCGGATGAGAAACTCTGCCCCATGAAAGGTCGGTGATGTGGATAAGACCGTCTACGCCGCCGAGGTCGATGAATACACCGTAAGAGGTGATATTCTTAACGATACCTTCAAGGATTTGACCTTTTTCGAGTTTAGAGATAATATCTTTTTTCTGTTGTTCGAGTTCTGCCTCGATGAGAGCTTTGTGAGATACAACAACGTTTTTGAATTCTTGATTGATTTTAACAACTTTGAATTCCATTGTTTTGCCGACATAAATATCGTAATCTCTGATAGGTTTAACATCGATTTGGCTGCCCGGCGAGAATGCTTCAATGCCGAATACATCAACAATCATGCCGCCTTTTGTACGACATTTGATGTAACCTTTAATAATTTCGTTATTTTCGAGAGCCTCATTAACTCTATCCCAAGAGCGCAATGCGCGTGCTTTTTTGTGAGAAAGAACTAAAGAGCCGTTCTTATCTTCTTGATTTTCAACATAAACCTCTACTTTATCACCGATTTTCAAATCGGGATTGTAGCGGAATTCATTGAGGGATACGATACCCTCTGATTTGTAACCTACACTGATTACAACTTCACGAGTGTTTTTAGCGATAACTGTTCCGTCAACTACTTGATTTTCAACGATAGTGGACAACGTTTTGTTGTATTCGTCTTCAAGAGCTTTACGTTTTTCGGGAGCATAACCAGTACCTTTTTTGTTTGATACGCTGTCCCAATCAAAATCCATTGTTGAAGCGTTGGATTTGTAAGAATTGATAGGAATGATTTCTTCCTCTTCTGCTTCAGCGGCTTCAGCCTGCTGTGCTTGGTTTACGACTTTTTCCTCTCTTTCGAGCTCTTCATCGTAATTCTGATTGTTTTTTTTCGGTGTCATTTAAAATAATTAATGTTTGTAATAATTTTAATTTGTTAGACTTTATTTATAGATATAAATTCTCGGCTGCAAAGTTAAAACTATTTTTTTGATTATCACAAACTTTTTTTATATTTTGATGTTGTTTTTGTGTTAAGTTTTTGAAAAGAACTTTAATTTATGACTTTTTAATAAATTTTATTTTGTCGTTAATTAAAATTTAACTACTTTAGACCTTTAAATTTTAGGGTATTTAAAAAAATAGGAAAAAATTGAAAATCAATATTTTAGGTATAGAGTCTTCTTGCGATGACACCTCTGCCGCCATTGTTAGCGACGGTGTTTTGCTCTCTAACGTGATTGCAAGTCAAGCCGTACACGCCTCTTACGGTGGTGTTGTACCCGAACTTGCCTCAAGAGCGCATCAACAAAACATAATTCCTGTCGTTGATGCTGCTATTAAACAATCCGGAATTTCAAAAGACGAAATCTCCGCTGTGGCTTTTACACGGGGTCCGGGGCTTTTGGGCTCGCTTTTGGTCGGAGTATCTTTTGCTAAAGGTTTTGCTCTTGCTAAAAATATTCCGATGATAGAAATCAATCACCTTCAAGGTCATGTATTGAGTTGGTTTGTAAAAGAAAAAGATAAGGAGCATAAAAATCCTGATTTTCCGTTTTTAACGCTTTTGGTATCGGGCGGTCATACTCAAATTATAAAGGTGAAGGGCTATTTTGATATGGAAATTATCGGCAGCACTATTGATGATGCCGCAGGCGAGGCTTTTGACAAATGCGCTAAAGTTATGGGATTAGGTTATCCCGGCGGGCCAATAATTGATAAATATGCTCATGAAGGCGATGACAAAAAGTTTAAATTTGCCAAACCGAATATCAAAGGATTGGATTTTAGTTTTTCGGGTTTAAAAACCTCTTTTCTTTACACCTTGAGGGACGAAATGGAACAAAATCCGAACTTTATTGATGAGAATATCAAAGACTTATGCGCTTCGCTTCAGTCTACGATTATAAATATTTTGATTGATAAACTTAAAAAAGCCGTTAAAGAGACCGGCATCCGTCAAATTACAATCGGTGGTGGTGTTGCCGCTAATTCGGGTTTGAGGGATACGTTGGCAGAGACGGCAAAAAAATACGGTTGGGAAGTTTTTATTCCCGAAAGGAAATACACAACGGATAATGCTGCTATGATTGCCGGAGCTGGTTATTTTAAATTTTTAGAAGGAAAATTTACGACGATGGATATTGCGCCGGATGCAAGATTAAAATTTTGAGATATGAGAGAAATCGAAACCAGGATAACAACAATTGAAAAATCGCTTTATTACCTTATAAATGAGGACGACTCAAGTAATGTGATTTCAAAAAGTTTCAATTACTTTTTGATGTTTTTGATTATATTATCGGTAGGGGAGATGGCATTGGAAACCGATGAAAATATTTATATACCGTACAAAAAATATTTCGATGCGTTCGACTTTTTTACGGTTATGGTTTTTTCTACCGAATATATTATAAGGATATTAACAGCTCATTTGGCTGATCCTAATTATTCTAAACATCAAAGCCGCGCCAAAAGTATAAAGCATTATATTTTTTCTTTTGGCGGCATTGTGGATTTGGTTTCTATAATACCTTATTATTTGACTTTCACCTCAATAGATTTGAGGGTTTTGAGGTCGATAAGACTTTTGAGATTTTTCAGGGTTTTCAAGATTGCCCGTTACAATTCTTCTATCGACCTTATCATTGCAGTGATAAGGGAAAAGCGTTCGGAGCTTTCGGTTGTTATGGGGCTTATTATAATAGTGATGATTATTGCCTCGTTTATGATGTATTACGCCGAGCAAGATACTAATAAGGAGATGTTTCCGAATGTTTTAAGCTGTTTTTGGTGGTCAATAGTAACGCTGACAACAATCGGTTACGGCGATGTTTATCCCATAACTTTTATCGGAAAAATAGTCGGTGCTTTGATGGCAATTTTAGGAATAGGACTTGTTGCAATGCCTACCGGTATTATCAGCGCAGGCTTTTTGGAAAAAATTAACGAAAAGGCTAAGGAAAAAGAGGAGGCAAAGAAAGAAGAAAACGAAGAGACAACAAAAGAAAAGAAAAATTCAGAAGAAAAAAAGGAAAAACAAGAAGTATACGAAAAACATTTTTGCCCGTATTGCGGCAAACCGTTGGATTAGTTTTTTTGTTTAACAATAAAAGCGTAAAAAAAATATGGCTAAAACTGTAAAAGAGTTAACCCCGGTCGAAAAGGTTCTGCACCGAAAAGCTTATAGCGAGGAGGATACGGACAGAATGTTCGAACAGCTCATGGTGGGCGACCTCTATTTTAAGACTCCCGAAGATAAGGCTTTGGTACGTAAGGCCTATGCTTTGGCGCGTGATGTCTACAAAGGGCAGAAGCGTCAGACGGGAGACAGTTTTATATACCATTTGTTTGATGTAATGTCGATTGTAATTCAGGACATCGGCTTAGGTACGGTGGGTGCTGTTGCGGGACTTTTGCATGAAATCACGTTTCAGACCGATTACAAAAAAAGCGATATTACAAACCTTTTCGGCGAAAAAATCGCCAATATCGTAGATTCGCTTGTCAGAATAAAAGGTACGAGCGAATATTTTAAAGATTCAGAGCCAGAGGTTTATAAAAAAATTATTCTCGGTCTTACCAACGACATTAGAATTATTCTTATAAAACTCGCCGACAGATTAACAAACCTAAGAACGATGGAAATAAAATCTCGTGATTCACAATTTAAAGTGGCTTACGAGACGATGCAGATTTATGTTCCGCTTGCACATCGTTTGGGTCTGAACAAAATAAAAACGGAATTGGAAAATCTTTCGTTTAAGTATCTCAACAGAGAGGAATACGCCAAAATTGATTCTCTGATGCAGATTTCCGAAAACGAAAGTATGCGTTATATCAATCAGTTTTGTTTGCCGATAATAGCAAAACTTGTTCAAAACGGGATAAAATTCGACATTAAAGGCCGTCCGAAAAGTATTTATTCCATTTATCAGAAAATGCAGAAAAAACACGTCAGTTTTGACGAGGTTTACGATAAATTTGCGGTGAGGATAATTTTTACGCCAGCCGATCCCGAACACGAAAAACAAGAGTGTATGAAAATCGTAAAACTGCTTTCTGAGGATTATTATATTCACCCCGAAAGAACTCGTGATTGGATTACGGTTCCGAAAGAAAACGGTTATGAGGCTTATCATATTACGGTTTTTGACAACAAAACAAAACGTTGGGTTGAGATTCAAATCCGTAGCGAAAGAATGAACGAAATCGCTGAATACGGTTTTGCCTCGCATTGGAAATACAAAGGCATCAAGGACAAAAAAGCCGAATTCGACGATAAACTAAAACTCATAAAAGAAAAACTCGAAGATCCCAACACAAGGAATTTCGATTTTCTTGAAGATTTCAAACTTTTGCTTTCCGATGAAATTTCGGTTTATTCTCCCGAGGGAAACGTTACGGCTTTGCCTTCAGGTGCAACGGTTTTGGATTATGCGTATTTCAAAGACCCTCAGACTGCCAAATCATGTATCGGTGCAAAAGTCAATCACAAGATGATGTCCATTTCTACGAGGCTTCATAACGGCGACCTTGTAGAGCCCGTAACAAGTAATTACACCGAGCCTAAACCCGAATGGTTGAATATCGTTGCAACTCAAAAGGCTTACAATATACTCAAGGAACAACTTCACGATTTTATAAAAGTGGAGATTGCTGAGGGGCAGAAGATTCTTAACTCTTTGTATACCAAGTATAAAGTTAAGAACGAAAAAGAAATTACGGGCAATCTTATGACAGAATTTTCGTGCCTTAACAAGACGGATTTGTATCATAAGATTTTCACTAACGGCATTGCTGCTAACGATTTGGAAAATGCCGTTAAAAAAGCCGTCGGAAACACTTTGGTAAGGTTTTGGAAACTTCAGTTCGGCGGTGCATCGCAAGAAAAGTCGGAGAATGACGTTAGAAAATTTTTGAAAGACGACAACGGCGAAGTTAATTATCAGTTGGCGGAATGTTGTAACACTTTGCCCGGTGATGATGCCGTAGGAATTATTTCCGATGATAAAACCTGTGTTTATATTCATAAAAAGAGTTGTCTTTACGCTCAAATGAAAGTAAAAGAGCAACCTTTATGTTTAATTCCCGTAAGTTGGAAAGTATCTCAAGAGGCTTCGGGAATTGCTAAAATTAATTTGGAAGGCGTTAACAGAAAAGGTATTGCTCAAAAAATAATAACGGTTATCTCTCAAGAACTTGATCTGAATTTGAAAATGGTTCATATTGAGACTGATGATTGCAGTTTTTCCGGACAGTTGGAGATTTTTGTCAGAAGTCAAGAACATCTTGAAAAACTTGTAAATAAACTTTCCACTATCGAAGGCATTCTAAATATAATGGTGGAAGGCGAAGAAATATATTAAAATCATAAAAACAATGGCAGAAATACCACAAGAATTATGTAATACGTGTTTTTTTAAACAAGGTTTGTGCAAAGGACTTTCGGAAGACGAGTTCCGCTCGTTGTTTTCTCAGACCAAACAATATACGTATAAAAAAGGCGAAACTATATTTAAACAAGGTGCTAAATGTACCGAATTGATATTTTTGACGAGCGGAACAGTGAAATTTGTCAGCAGCAGCAACGGCAGAGAACTTATTGTTGCAATTGACAAAGCCCAAACCTTGCTCGGTCTTGCAAACGTTCTCAACGAAGATGTCAATCTTTTTACGATTATTGCAATAGATGAATGTCGCGGTTGTGCTATTAATCTCAACAGATTCAAATTATATGCGCTTTCCAATAGGAAATTTTTGTTTGAGATAATGAGTCTTTCAACACAGATGTTCAGAGATGCGATTTTCAATTTTATTTCCGTTGCCCGCAAACAAAGTAACGGTAGGATAGCGGATGTTTTGCTTTATCTTTCCGATAAGATTTATCAGAGTAAATCTTTTAACATCGGACTCTCACGACAAGAGCTTGCTGATTATGCCGGTTGTAGTAAAGAGCAGTTAATCCACACGTTAAGAACATTTACAAGCGATGGTATAATTTGGGTCAGCGGCAAGAAAATCGAAATTTTGGATCGTGATAAATTATTGACAATCAGTAGAGTGGGATAAAGTTTTTTTACTTTATTCCCATTCTTCAACTGAAAATTCTCCGCCTAAGTTGTCCACATAAAAAATCTCGGAAAAACCTTCGTTGAAAGACGGAAGTTCGATTATTTGCGCCATATCGGTAATTTTTTTGTCGGGGACGGCGTTAGGACGTTTTCTGTTGCGTAAAATACATTCACGTGTTACACTGCAAAAATATAGTGCTGTAATTTCATAACCGTTTTTTTTGAGGATTTCGATAAAAGGTTTACGGTCTTTTTTCGTGATATTAGTTCCGTCAATTACAAAAGGTAATTTTTCATTGCATAAATTTTGTACGCTTTGCTGCGTTCTTCTTGAATTTTTTTCTTCGAGAGAAAGCCTTGCGATGTTTTTCAAATACATCGTAACAAAAGTTGTTTTGCCGGTTGCATAAACGCCTATAAGAATTATTGCTTTTTTGCCCGAAGGCATTATTTTTTTTGAAATTATTTCTTCTTCCATAATAAAATTTTTCTAAAGGACAAAGGTAATCATTTTTTTTGTAATTCAAAGAAAAATATTCTACATTTGTCATATAAAAAATACCATTAAATCTTATAAAAAAATATGAAAAAGACTTATATCTTAACCGCTATGCTGACGGGTTTGTCTATGTTTTGGGGCTGTTCGTCAAATCCTAATACGCAGCAACAACAATCAAACACTACTGAAGCCCAACAGCCAAAATTAGAGCCTCAGAGCAGTATTTCTGAGGATACACTTCCTGATAGAATTGATATAGATTTTTTCGGGAGCAATACCGATTACAAAAAAGACATTGATTTTTCCAAAGTTAGTCTTAACGGTTGCAATTATCAGCAGCTGAGAATTTTGAAAGCATATCCTTATGCCCTTCATGGTTTTTGGTTTAAGGAGAGTGATATTAATGCGTTTTTTTCAAACCGTACGCAGTGGTATGAAAAATCCGTTGAAGAAAGGTATTTTTCTCCTGCTTCTGAAAATGACGACGAGTATTGGAAAACTATGGAGGCGTATTGGAAGACTTGGAACGAGGATTATTACTCTTTGATGAATCAAATTCAGCTTTCTGATGCGCAGAAAGATTTTGTAAAACGGGTTACAGAGAAAATGTCAGAAATGGAAAAAAATAAATATTTCTCTCAAAATTCTCTTTCTTTAGGCAATCCGGATTTACTTGTAAATTCACATCAGTTTAGTGATTTATATGCAGGTAAAAACAAGAAAATGAAGAATTTGTTGGAAAAATATAATATTTGCTTTTCTTCAACTAAATCAGAACAGTTGTTTGCTATTTATGAGGACAACGATTATCATTGTATTCCTAATTTTATTACGACGGATGTTTATCTTCAGGCTTTTCACATGTTTTTTGATTATGCCTTGAAATCGGTGGAAATTAACGGAATTATTCCGAGGCTTGAAAAATTTTATACGGCAATGCACGATTTTGCCGCTAAACAAACCGAAGAGGAAAATGCTGAATTTTATGATTTTGCATCATTATATTTTGCGATTGCGAATTATCAATTAACAGGTAAAAATTTATCGTTAAAGCCTCAGCAAAAAAACGATTACAATGCTGAAAACGAATTGATAATGAAAGCCGAAGATGATTTTTCACCGTCATTGGAATTGAAAGTTAAATTTCCGTATTCGCTTTTTAAACCGCGCGGACATTATACCAGAAATGAAACTTACAAAAAATATTTCCGTTCGATGATGTGGATTGAAACGGCAAGTTTTGAATTTTCAGACGAAAAAGCCTTAAAGCGTTCTATTACAATGGCTTATATTTTCTCTAAAATAGGGCAGAAGGAACGTCAAGGAATGAAAGAAACTGACAATACGCTTTCGTTTTTGATGGGCGAGCCCGATAATTTTTCGATTGTAAAACTTTCGGATTATATTTCAGAAAAATATTCAAACGCTTCATTGACGGAGCTTTTTAATAATTCGCAATTGAAAACTTGGATTAAAAAACAGTTTGAAGTTTGCAACAGAGTAAAACCTAAAGTTGAAGTCTCTGATCCTGATAAAATCAATTTTATGCCGCAGCGTTATACTGTGGACGGTGAAATTCTTTCAAAAATGTTTGATGAAAAACCGAATTCTCAAAGACCTTTCCCGAGGGGGTTGGATGTTTTTGACGCATTAGGTTTTTCTCCGGCTACAAGTTTGCTTGATACACTTTATAAGGATTCTGAGAAATGGAAGGATTACGGAAAATATCGCGCTGAAGTAAAAAATACTTTTAAGAATTATCAAGGTTGGTCAAATTCCAATTATAACAAGTGGATGGAAGTGTTGTTATCGCTTCAAAACACCGATTCTAAACAACCTGATTATATGAAAACTTCAGCATGGGGAGTCAAAAATATGGTTTCGGCTTTGGCTTCATGGTCGGAATTGAAACACGACGCCATTCTTTACGCAGAACAACCGATGGGAGCGGAATGCGGCGGCGGAGAAGATTTACCATCGCCTATAATTGTCGGATATGTTGAACCTAACGTAAAATTTTGGTCAAAGCTTTTGGAATGTATCGACCTTTTGAAAGTTAATTTGAAAAAGTTTGACCTTATGAACAGCGAACTTGATAACCGTATCGAAGAACTTACGGATCAAGTTACGTTTTGTAAGACAATCGCAGAAAAGGAACTTTCAAAACAGAAAATTACTGATGACGAATATGGTCAAATAAGGGTTATCGGTTCAACGCTTGAATATTTTACGCTTTCGGTTTTGGACCCGAACGAAAGTTTTGATAGTTGGAATTTGGTAACGGGTGCTGACAAAAAGGTTGCTGTTGTGGCTGACGTTTTTACACGTAATATTATGGGTTGTGATAAGTGCGGTATACTTTACGAAGCTGTCGGCAATCCTAACATTATTTACGTTGTTGTGGAGCTTGACGGACAGCTTTATTTAACACGCGGAGCAACTTTTAGTCATTATGAATTTGTCCGTCCTTTGGGCGATCGTTTAACTGACGAGCAGTGGCAAAAGCTTCTTGAAGATCAGGCAAATAAACCTTCTCAGTCAGAATGGTTTGCACCGCTTTTGATTGAGGACAATGTCAAAGTCAATGAAAATTACATTTATTCTTCAGGCTGTTAAAAGAGAAAAGTTTTTTTCTTGATAAAATAAAAGAAACACGTTTCAGCAAATTTTTATAACTAAAAATGTTGAAACGTGTTTTTTATTTCGTTACCTTTTGACAAATAGCATCTTCACAATCCCAAGGATATAGTTCTACAAAAAGTTTTTTCGGCGGTTATTTTGTCAAAAATGCTGACATCTTTTTTGAAAATCAAATCTTTCTTTTCATCAACAAGATTGGAGAGTTGTTTGGTTTTGTTTTGCACCTCCTCCGCACGAAAATAATGTCAATGCCGAAAAAGATAAAATTGAAAGTGTTTTTTTCATGTTGTATGTGATTTAAAATTGTTATTAACCGTAAATATAAAAAAATTAAATAAAAAATCCCCAAAACATACTTTTTTTGTGAGTTTTGGGGATTTTCCTTAAAAGGAATTACAGTGATATTTTTTATTCTACTTCAGCAGTGCTGCCTTTGGTTTTTGCAAAAATCTTGTTGTCTTTGAGGTTTTCGCAAACTATGCCGGGCAAATAATAACTACCTTTATAAGCGGCAACAAGTTGTGTTTTGAAGGTTATCGAACCTTTGGGATTCAACGTGAAATACGTGAATTTCTTGTCATCTCTAATATCGGTAAAGTTGATGCTGTATTTGCGTCTGTAATAGTAGTCGTCATCCTCGTCATCATCGCTGCCGGAATCGCTGACAATGTTGTTGTCAATTTCCCAACCTGAAGCGTACATTTCTGTGATTACCAAATCGTTAATGTATTCGTCAGATGGGTTTTTAATCGTAACGATGGAAGTAAATTCCGTGCCTTGTTTTATGTTTTTGGGTGAAATTTCTTTGCCTGAGGCATCAACATATTTTACGGAACATGTTATAATAGAATTTTCAGCTTTTTCTTGACCGACTTCGGGAATACCGCTGTTGGTTAATTCCACATAAAGATCGCCGCTGCTGTTGTTGGTAAATGTCAAAACTTGTTTACCTGTTTCGGTAAATTTCAAATCTCCCGAATAGAAAAGTTTTTCGGTTTTAACATCTTTTGCCGCTTGAGAATTAAATTTGTAATTGCAATTTATTTCTTTGGCTTGTTTGTACTTTTCAAAGTATTTTCCAAGTGCAAAAATCGACATTGATTCGTAATGCAATAACGCCCAATAATTCTCTGAGGTAAGTTCCAAAGAAAGATTTCTTGCTATCGTAAAGGCTTTTTCTCTTTCGCCTAATTCGCACAATGTCAATAACATAGAAGTCTTATCATAATACCTGTTTTCTACGGGGATAGTATTGATAAGAGATTTTCCTGTTTCGGCTTTTCCGCTCAAAGCGTATGCCGCAGCCAAATAGATTTTGGCATCGTCCGTTAAGTTTTTCTGTTGTTTTAGACGGTTCATCTGACCTGTAAGTGCCTCGTTGTTAAGTGTTAAAGTGTAAAGCCTATAAGCTTGCGACGAATAACTTTCTCTATTGTCGGCAGTCCAACCCTCGGCTTTGGCTTTTTGATATTTTTTCCACTTATCGAAGAAGTCTTTTTTAACGGAATATCCCGCTTTTTTGGCCTCAGCCATAAAGTGTCCCGTATAATTTGTAATCCAAACGTCGGTGTAGTTATAATTTCTCCAGTAACTCAAACCGCCGCTTGAGGCTTGATAAGAATAAATCTTTTCGATTGATTTGCGGATTATGCTTTCGATTGAATCTTTTTTAGCGGCAGTCATATCGCTTAGTTTGTCAGCATAAAGCATTGCAAAACCGCGGCTTACGATACTTTCCAATGATTCGTAAGGATAAGTGTTAATCTCGGTTAAATGGTAATCCAAATTCATCGGCAGCACACCGCAGACGTTGATTTGTCCCGTATTGGTATTTGCTCTTCCGATAGCATCAAACTCAATATCAACGGTTTCGCCTTTCTTAACGAGTCTTTGCCAGCTGTGCGTTGTTTTAACGTTTGGCTGACGGATTTCAACGTCAAGTTTTATCGTGGATTTGTGCGAACCTGAAACGGCCGTTATTTCAACCGTACCTATACCGGGAGTGTCAGCGGTTTTGAGTTGAAATTCGGGGTTTTGTTCGCCTTTGCCGCTGAAAGTAAGCTGTTTAGAGTTTTCTCCCTCAAGAGTAAATCCGTTAGAGGCTTTTACCGTGATATTAACGTTTTTGATGTTGTCTTCGCCCGTGAAAACGGTTACGGGGAGAACAAATTTCTCCGAAGTGCTTAACAATCTGGGCGTTGTAGCATATAGCATTAACGGTTTGCTAACGATGGAGGTTTTTTCGGCAGAACCGAAAGCCTTTCCGTTGCCGGCAACAACCATTGTGCGGACAGAGCCGATATATTTAGGCATTTTAATAGTGTGAGTACGTTTTTTGCCGTCGTAGGTAAACGGTCCTAAAAATGCAACTACGCTTTCAAAATTGTTTGCTTTTTTCTTTCCTTGTTCCGAACTGCTTTCGTCATCACCACCGATTGAAAAAATCCTTTCTATTTTGCCGCCGAATGCTCCGATAACATTATCAAACATATCAAAGGTTCTAACGTTAAGACTCGGACGAGAGTAGAATGTTTTCCAAGCGTCAGGCGTTTGGAAATGTGTTAAATCCAACAAACCATCATCAACTACGGCAATGGTGTAAGTCATTGATTTGTTGCTCTTTTCAGAAACCGTGATATGAACCTCGGATTCTGCTTCGATTTTTTCGGGCATTGAAATTTCGGGTTGAAGTTTTGTTTTTTCGTCTTCAACATTTATCGGCAAAACACCGTACATTCTTATAGGCAAATCATTAACAGTCTGACCGTGAGGCTGTAAAAGCGTTACAAAAACGTATGCGCCCGGAATCATCTTTTCGTCAGTCTGAAACTGAAATTCTGTATTTCCGGCTTTAGCATCAACCCATTGACTTCTAAGCACTTTTGACGCACTTTCAATCGAAATCAAAGCACGGCTGTCTTCAGGAGCGGGAATATTGATTTTAACCGTTTCGCCTACGTTGTAAGTGGTTTTGTCCGATGTTAATTCGATAACGGTCGTACCTTGACTCATCATCGGACTTCTGCCGAAACTTTCGGGCCAGTCCATATAGAAAATTTCTGATGAGGTATTTCCTGTTTCCAAATCTGTTGCTTCAATCATGTAACGTCCCCAATCGGGATATTTTACTTTGAAATTATAAGAGGCTCTTCCGCTGATATTCAGAGTATCGCCTTGAAGAATTTCAGTGTCATAATTTGAGATGTAATTATTGGAATCGTACCAATACTGCCATTTGAGTTTGTAAAGTTTAACGGCAATTCTGTGGTTTTTCGTATCTAATTTTCCGTAAGTATCAACGGCAACCAAATCCACTTTATAATCTTTATCAACCTCAAGACACCAACGGTCGGTTTGCGGCATTCTGATACCGAAATAATAATCGTACGGATACAAATCTATTGAAGCCGCATCAATTGAGAAAGCACCGCTTTTTTCAAAAACTTTGATTTCATAACGTGCTCTGAGTTTGTTCGGGAAAGTTTCCCAAGATTTTTTGTTGAAAAGTTCCCTTACAGTAACCTCTCCGTTTTGGTCTAAATTACCGGAGAAAATCTGTTGTTCGTAACCGTCATAATCGGTTGTGCGGGCGTTTGAAAATTTATAATCTTTGAAATTTTCAAACTCCAAGGATCTCGGAGAAAGTTTTCTTGAAACGCTGACTTTTAGATTTGCCGCCGTTGCGCCGTGTAGCCATGTCGATTTGATTTTCAGCGAGTTGTTTTTGGTCGTTAAAAATTCTTTGTTGAAATCGGCAAAGATTTTAAGACGGTTTGGTTTTACGTTTTCAACTCTGAGGTTGGTTCTGAAAGTTGCATTTCCGCAAGTTACAACAGCGTTGTAAGTTCCCGTAGGAGCCTCGTCGTCGGTCTTGAAATTAAATACGTAAAAATTAGTATTGTTTTTCTTAACAGTTTCTTTTACAATCTGTTGAGAGCGTGAATTTCTAACCTCCAAGGTTATCGGGAAACCTTCGGGCAAGGGTTGTTCGTTTTCTTCTTTTAGGATGAAACTAAGGTGAATCGAATCACCCGGTCTCCAAACGCCTCTTTCACCATAAAGATAACCTCTCAAACCGTCGGTTACATCTGTGCCTGAAATGTCGAATTTGCTTAGTGATAAAGAGTTACCGTCTTCGAGTTTCAAATAATTTGCTTCGTTTCCGTTTTTAACGACAGCCACGTATGCTTTTTTAACGTCGTTGAAATCGGCTTTACCGTCGCCGTCAGTGGTTTTGCTTGCTAACAATTGTTGTTGATAGCCGTAGATTTCAACGGTTGCCCCGCTGACTGATTTCGCACTTTTAAGGTCTGTGGCATAGACTGTTATGTTGTTAGGACCTTTTTTAGCGATAACACCGAGATTTGAAGCCAAAATACATTGTTCGATAAATTTATCGCTGGAGTAATACTCTTGGTAACAAGGATTTTGACGGCGTTCCCATGTTCCGCCGTAATCGTAGTCATAGTCATAATCGTCGTAATAACCGTATGAATAACCGTCAAGACCATAATAATTGTATCCTGAAAGTTTTTCAAAATCTGTCATATCAACGTCTTGTTCGTTGGAAGCGTCATAACCTCCGCCGCAAGTATCACAATCGAAAATAGCGTGTGATTTTCTGAAAGCGATTTTCAAATCGTAAATTGTTCCGGGTTCGGTTTTAACGAGTTTTGAGAGTTCGAGATAATAACGTTTCCATTCTTTAACGCCTTCGTCATCGTCTTTTGCGATGTGAATTGTTTTTCTGAAAACGGGAACGCCTGTTTTGGCGATATTACCTTCGTTGTAATATTCAGAATAATCGCGAATATAACTTAAAATGTTCTTATCCAAGACTTTAATGATGGTAACATCTACGGCAGTAAGGTTTACCGCCTCGAACGGATATACCAAACCGTCGTTGCTTTCAGGAAGGATTAAACCTGTTTTAACGGTGCGGATTTGTGGTTTTAAAACTTCAAAATTCACGTTAAAAATCTGGTCTCCATCTGTTTTTGTTCCTAAAATATTTTGAATACCTTCGGCAAGAGTAATTTGAATTTCGCCGCGTTTTCTTGTTGCGGGATAAATATTGACACAATTGTCTTCGATTTGAAATTTATAATCGGAATTTGCTTTTTCCGAGCGGTTGTCCATGCCTTCTTTGATTGAAATCAAACCTTCCAAATCTTGATTTTCTTTCAACGGATCCGAAAAAACAATTTTTAAGCATTGTTTTTCGTCGTTAATAACATCTATTTTATTGACTTTGAATTCTTTGATAGAAGGAATTTCAACGATTCTTTCGCCTTGGGATTTTGAGTCGAGATTAGCTCCGTCATATTTTATAACGAGTCTTTTGGCCTCGTCGAAACGCTCTATGCTATCAATCGTGAAATTGAAATTTTGAGAAGCGTCTTCTGTTTCGCGGAAATTAATGGGAATATTTTTTCCGTTGTAAGTTGCAGAAACAGAATGTTTTATGTTTTGTAAAATTTCATAATCCGAGGTTTTGACAACACCGGATACTCTTTGATATTTAAGAGTTTTTCTGTCTGTTGTGGTTTGATTCTCGATTAAAATTCTCATGTCTTGGGTTATGACCGAAAATCCGAAAACAAATTTGTCTAATTTGTCATTACCCGTATCAATAAGTTTTTTGAGATTGAATTCAGCAATGTATTCCTTATCGTTTCTAAGGTTGGTTTTCGGTGTAAATTCGATAGTTCTTTCATCGGTGAATTTGCATTCTCCGCTGATTGAAGGATAGATTTTTATTAAGTCATCGGCTTTGACGTTTTTGCCGATTTTTTCGGCTAACGTGCTGTTAATGATGACTTTAATAGTGCTGTTTTTGTTGATTGCACCGTTTGTATAAGCCGAAATGTATTGCGCAAATTCCGGCTCGGAGGAATTGATTTTCGGTTTTGAACCTTTAATGGCAATCGTTACGATTGTAATAACCGCAAGTGCACAGACTGCCATCAAAATAATTTGTTTTTTAGTCATATCTTTTAATTTTTAATTATGTGTTTGATTTCATTGTAAGGAATCTTTGCAACAATTTGACCGTAGGAGTGCGGACCGATTTCATCAGCCTCATAAATAAAGGTCAATGTGTCTTTTCCGATAACGTAATTTTCTGGAATGTAGGGGTCAAACATATCAAAAATGCCGTTATCTTTCAATCCGTCAAGGTTTGAAACATTGTATTGCCCGGCAATGTTTTTGACAATTATTTCACAAAGTTCGTCAGTTTTTTCTTTCAAGATAATATCCGTTAATTTTACGAGTCCGCCCGTCTTGGGATTGAAATTAACAGTGAAGGAATTGGTCATGGCATGAGCTCCGCCCGAATACGAGTAACTGTCAGCATGATAATTGATTATGCTGTCTTTGCCGTAACCGTATCCGCTTTCCAAAACAAATTCCTGTTCATTAGCCATAAATTCAGGGTCTTCTTTGGAGGCTTGTTTTACATTTTTTTTGTAGGCTTTGATGTAATTGCGTGAAAAAATTTCAACGGCTTTTGGGACGGTTTTTTTTGCGCCGCGTCTGAGCTCTTCTTCAGGTAAAATTCCTGAGGCAAGAATTGAGTCGTTAATCAAATGCGCATTAGGTCCTTTGGCATAAAAAAGCCGTATTTTAATGGTGCAATTGTTTTCGCCTACTTGAGCTGACGTGTCAAATTCTGCACAGTCAAAAACAAGTTTATCAGACTGTTTGTCAGCTTTTTTAGATCGGTTGCATGATAGAAGCAACGTTGTTGCTAAAATAGTTAATAGTAGTGTTAAAAATCTGTTCATTTTTTCTATGAATTTAGTTTTCAAAGATAATGTTTTTTTTGTGTATAAAAAAAATAAAAGTTAAAATTTTTAACATATTTTTTGCACGGATATTAATAAAAATTATTACCTTTGCTGCGAATTTCTGTAAGAAATTTTATAAATGAAAGGTTTTCAGATGAATAAAAATTTTGTCAAAGTTGCTCTGTTACTGATTGTTGCTGTGGGGGTAGTTTCCTGCGGTGGCTTTAGTAAATTGTTAAAGGGCAACGATTATGACCTCAAATATACAAAGGCTTTTGAATATTATGATTTGAAAAAATACGATAAAGCTTTACAACTCTTTGAACAAATTTTGCCCGTTTACAAGGGTATGGACAAGGGCGAGAAAGTATTGTATTATTATACGATGTGCAATTATCTCGTAAAAGACTATTATGTAGCGGGTTATTATTTTAGAAAATTCGTTCAGACATATCCTCATAGCCAGTATTCCGAGCAATCAATGTATCTTGGTGCATATTGTTATTATTTGGACTCACCCAAGCCGTCTCTTGATCAGGAGTCTACTAATTTGGCTATCAATGAGTTTGAACTTTTTTTGTCAAAATATCCCAACACTCCGAAAAAAGATACTTGTAATGCGCTTTTGGACGAATTGAGGTTGAAACTTCAGACCAAATCTTACAACAACGCATATCTTTATTATAAGTTAGGATATTACAAAGCTGCAAATATCTCCTTGAAAAATAGTTTGAAAGACTATCCCGATTCACCTTTTAAAGAAGATATTTTGTATTACACTGCAAAATCTGCATATTTGTATGCTGACAAGAGTATAGAAGAGAAAAAACAAGAGCGTTTTGTTAATGCCAAAAGTGATATTACCGATTATATTAATGCGTATCCAAGCGGTAAGTATCTCAAGGACATAAACAAAATGCAAAACAATACGAAAGAATATTTAACATATTACCGTCAACAATAAAAATTATGGATTACAAAAAAGTTAATGCGCCGACATCAATTATTACGCGCGATACGGGCGAACTCGAGTCAAAAACCGGAAATCTTTATGAAACGGTTGTCGTTGCTTCACGTAGGGCAGACCAAATCGGTATTGATTTGAAAAACGAACTTAACAAAAAGTTGGAAGAATTTGCTTCGTATACTGACAATTTGGAAGAAATTTTTGAAAACCGCGAGCAAATCGAGATTTCAAAATTTTACGAAAAATTGCCTAAACCGACTTTGTTGGCTTTACAGGAAATTTTGGAAGATAAAATTACTTTCAGAATTCCTTCTGATCAGGAAATAGCTCAGGCTGAGGAGATTGCTAAAGCACGTCAAGAGGCTGAGGCTAATGCTAAAGTTATCAGAGTTGAGCCTTTGAAAGATGCAAAATCTTTTGATGATATAATCGCCGGCTCTACCGAGTATATCGCTTCTGCATCTGAAGATGAGACCTCTAATGAGGACAAAAAAGATACTAAGGCGAAAGCTAAAAAAGATTCCGCAAAAGCCAAAAAATAACATTTTATGTTAACCGGCAAAAAAATATTAGTCGGAGTAACTGGTGGCATATCTGCTTATAAAACAGCTACTTTGGTACGTTTGTTCAAAAAAGCTAATGCCGAGGTTAAGGTATTGATGACACAGGCGGCTAAACAGTTTGTTCAGCCGCTTACTTTTGCTACGCTCAGTCAGAATCCGGTTTATACGGACTTTTTCAATCCCGAAAACGGAGAATGGAACTCTCATGTAAAACTCGGAATTTGGGCTGACCTTTTTGTCATTGCACCCGCTACGGCTAATACTATCGCTAAAATTGCTAACGGCATAGCCGATAATTTGCTTACAACTACCGTACTTTCAGCGCGTTGCAAGATTTTAACCGCTCCGGCAATGGATTTGGATATGTATTCTAATCAGGTAACGCAAAAGAATTTTTCTACGCTTAAAGAGCGTGGAATTATGTTTTGTGAGGCTGGCGAGGGCTTTTTGGCAAGCGGTTTATCAGGCAAAGGGCGGATGGCTGAGCCGGAGGAAATTTTTCTTTCTGCAAAAAACTATTTGCTTGGAAATCAAGATTTTTTGGGCAAAAAAGTTCTTATAACCGCCGGACCGACCCGCGAAAAAATTGATCCGGTAAGGTTTATAAGCAATTATTCTACCGGCAAAATGGGTTACGCTTTGGCGGAGGAATTTTCGTCAAGGGGTGCTCAAGTCGTTTTGGTTTCAGGACCTGTTGATATTAAAGCTAAAAATCAGAATATCAAGGTTTTGAACGTTAATTCGGCGCAAGAGATGTATGAAACGTGTCTTGAAAATTTTTCAAGTTGCGATGTAGCCGTTATGTCGGCTGCGGTTGCGGATTTTACGCCCGAAATCACTGCTGAAACCAAAATCAAAAAGACCGGCGACGAAATGATTTTGACATTAAAACCGACAAAAGATATTGCTGCGGCTTTGGGAAAATTGAAACGAAAAAATCAAGTTTTCATCGGTTTTGCACTTGAAACGGACAACGAAATGTTGAACGCACAAAAGAAACTGAAAAGCAAAAATTTTGATTTTATCGTTCTTAATTCATTGAAAGACAAGGGTGCAGGTTTCGGTTTTGACACAAACAAAATTACAATCGTCTTTGAAAACGAAACGAAAACCTTTGATTTGAAACCTAAAAATTTGGTGGCAAAGGATATTGTTGATAATGTGGCGGAAAAACTTTCTTAAAGAAAACTTTTAATTAAGAAAATTCTAACAATCAGAAATACTATGCGGCGGTTTTGTTTTCTTATATTATTAATCTTTATGATGACAATGCAAAATGCTTTGTCTCAAGAACTTAACTGTCGTGTTAGCGTCAATTACAGCAATCTTTCCAACACGCCGACGCCTGTTTTTCAGGCTTTGCAAAAAGATATTACCGATTTTCTTAACGAAAGAAAATGGACAAATCACACTTACGATGTTAATGAAAAAATAGATTGTAATGTTCTCATTACAATTACCGATTATAACGGGCTTGATAAATTTACCGGGACTATTCAAATAAATTTGAGCCGTCCGATTTATTACACTTCGTATAATTCACCGCTTTTTACTTTTAAAGAAAACGACGGAAAATTAGTTTTCAATTATTTGGAAGGTCAGCCTTTGGAATACATCGAAAATCATCCTACAAGCAATTTAACGCAGGTTTTGGCGTATTATGCTTATATAATTTTGGGATATGATTATGATACGTTTTCGCCTTTGGGCGGTTCTGAATATTTCAAAAAGGCTTTCAGAATCGTTTTGAATTCTCAAAGTTCGGGTTATGAGGGTTGGTCGGCTTCTGATAACAAACAAAATTCTCGTTACAACCTTATTGATGCGCTTTTGGATAAACGTTTTGAAAATTTGCGTTTGGGCATATATTATTGGCATCGTCACGGTCTTGATGTTATTCCAAAAGACCCTGATGCTGGCAGAAAAAAAATGTTGGAGGCCTTGAAATATGTTTTGCGCTCGGAGCGTGCTAAATCCAATTCTCTTATTGTTTCGCTGTTTTTTACGGCAAAATCCGATGAAATAGTAAACGTTTTTTCCGTATCACCGGCATCAGAAAAAAACGAAGTTCTTCAAATATTAAAGGAAACTGATGTTTCCAATTATTCTAAATATCAGAAAATCAGTAATATGAACTGATAAAAATTTTTGTCTTTATTTCTTGTATCAGAATTGAAAAAAAATTCCTACCTTTGTAACAAATAAAATTTGTTAGCAATGAAAGTTATTATTAATTCCAAGGAGCAGGAAATTTCTTGCAAAACCGTTGCTGATTTGGCTCAAGAACTTGGTCTGCCTGATTCAGGAGTTGCTCTTGCTGTTAATTCCGAGATGATTCCAAGGGATAATTGGCAGGGAAAACAACTCAATGAAAATGATGATATTTTAATCATTAAAGCCGCTTCTGGAGGATGATACAATTTATTTCACATTTTAACGATAAGTATACTTATCTTGACTCCGTTAAAATTGCACTTGATGGTGGTTGCCGTTGGGTTCAACTTAGAATGAAAGATTCTTCCGATGAAGTTTTTATAGAAACCGCATTGAAGGTAAAACAATTATGCGCTGATTATCATTCTGTTATGATAATTGATGACAGAGTGCATTTAGTTGAAAAACTTTCGGTGGGGGGTGTTCATGTCGGCAAAAACGATATGAGTGTCGAAGAGGTCAGAAAAATTCTCGGGAAAAAATTCATTGTCGGTGCTACGGCTAACACTTTTGAAGATGCGTTTAATGCTTTTCAAAAAGGTGCGGATTATGTTGGTTGTGGACCTTTTAGGTTTACTACAACGAAAAAGAATTTGAGTCCTATTTTAGGGCTTGAGGGTTATCGGAGCATTATGTCGGGCTTGAGAAATGCCGGATTTTCAAAACCCGTGGTTGCAATCGGTGGAATTACAAAGGCTGATATTCCATCTCTTGCTAAAACAGGTGTCAGCGGAATTGCGCTTTCAGGCACTGTTCTTAACGCTTCAGACCCCGTAAAAGAAATGAAAGAAATAATTAAGATTTTTGAAAACGAATGGACAAATTAATAATTGCCGGAAAGAATTTTCGTCAAGACTTTTTCTCGGCACAGGAAAATTCAATTCTAACCGTCTTATGGCTGATTCAATCAAAGCTTCTGAAACTCAAATGGTTACAGTAGCGATGAAACGTGTTGAATTGAATGATGAAAACGACGATTTGTTGAATAATATTATAAAAGACAAATCCATACAGCTTTTGCCTAACACTTCGGGCGTAAGGGATGCTAAAGAGGCAGTTTTTGCGGCTCAAATGTCGCGTGAGGCTTTCGGTACTAATTGGTTGAAACTTGAAATTCACCCCGATCCGCGTTATTTGTTGCCCGATACGGTTGAAACTTTAAAAGCTACACAAGAGCTTGTAAAACAAGGTTTTGTTGTTTTGCCGTATTGTCAGGCTGATCCTGTTTTGTGTAAACAGTTGGAAGAGGCTGGTGCGGCTGCCGTTATGCCGCTTGGTGCACCGATTGGAACAAACCGTGGACTCAGAACCGTTGATTTTTTGAAAATTATAATTGAACAAGCCACTGTTCCCGTGGTTGTAGATGCTGGCATCGGCGCACCCTCTCATGCTGCTTGGGCAATGGAACTTGGTGCCTCTGCGTGTCTTGTTAATACCGCAATAGCAGTTGCTAACGACCCGGAAAAAATGGCTGTCGCTTTCAAAAAAGCCGTAGAAGCGGGTAGAGAAGCATTTTTAGCGGGATTAGGCGAAGTTGCCACTGATTCAAGAGCTGAGGCATCTTCTCCGCTGACAAGTTTTTTGAATTAACGGTATTTTTTTTTAATACAAGAAGGCTGTTCAAGATCTAAAAAATTGAGCGGCCTTTTTTCTTATCTTTTATTTTTTCCCCTTAAAGAAAAACTTATTATCTTGAAAAATACAAAATATGGCACAGTGGCAAAAGATAAAAATCACACGCGAAAACGGCGAAACTGTTGATGCACAAGCCCCGATAATCATTTCGGCGAGCCGCAGCACCGACATACCGACTTTTTATGCCGATTGGTTTTTCCATCGGCTCAAACAAGGTTATTCGGCGTGGACTAATCCTTTCAACGGCGTAAAAAGTTATGTGTCTTACAAAAACGCCCGATTCTTTGTTTTTTGGTCAAAAAATCCCAAGCCGCTTTTAGAACATATCGATGAATTGAAGAAGATGAATTTTTATATTCAATTCACATTAAACGATTATGTTTCAGAAAATTTAGAAAAAGGTGTGCCACCGCTTGAAGA